>DAOMFF010000245.1:0-2941 GCA_035429665.1 Azonexus sp. | reverse complement strand
TTCAAGGTTCTCGGCATCCAGCAAATCGCCATCGGCGGCCCGTCCAAGGAAAAGCTGCGCACGTTGTGGGTCGAGAAATTCGGCCTGGAAATCACCAGCACCTTCGTTTCCGAGCGCGAAAACGTCGACGAGGACATCTGCGCCATGGGCAGCGGCCCGTTCAAGGTCGAGGTCGACCTGATGCAACCGCTCGACCCGGAAAAGAAGCCGGCCGTACATACCACCCCGCTCAACCACGTCGGTCTGTGGATCGACGACCTGCCGAAGGCCGTCGAATGGCTGTCGGCCAATGGCGTGCGCTTCGCCCCGGGCGGCATCCGCAAGGGCGCCGCCGGGTTCGACATCACCTTCCTGCACCCCAAGGGCAACGAGGAATTTCCGATCGGCGGCGAAGGCGTGCTGATCGAGCTGGTTCAGGCACCGCCGGAAGTCGTTTCGGCATTCGCGAAACTGACTGCCGCCTAGGAAGGGAAGCTGGCGCCGACCGTTGCAGTCGACGCCCGAATTCAGGCAATTCTGCCGGCGTATCCCGTGGCATTCCTGCCGGAATGCTCAGGGCACGAACCGCGGATTCCGCTTCCCTGAAGAAACCGCAGGCAACCCGGCAGGGTCAGGCCTTGTTCAGGGCCGCGATACGATCCTCCAGCGGCGGGTGCGTCGCAAGCAGCGCCATCCAGCCCTGCCCGCCGGCAATGCCCGACGCCGCCATGCTTTGCGGCAGTGGTTCGGTGTGCAGGCCGCCGAGGCGGCGCAGCGCGTTCTGCATCGGCACCGGCGAACGCATCAGTTGTGCTGCGCCGGCGTCAGCCCGGAATTCGCGCTGGCGCGAGAACCAGGCGACGACAATGCTGGCCAGCACGCCGAAGATGACCTGACTGACCATGCTGGCCACCATATAACCGATACCCGGACCGCTGCTTTCCGAACTGCCCCGGCGCAGGAACGAGTCGACCAGATAGCCGACGACCCGCGACAGGAAAACGACAAAGGTGTTCACCACCCCCTGGATCAGCGTCAACGTCACCATGTCACCATTGGCAATGTGGGCGACTTCGTGGGCAAGAACCGCTTCGACCTCCTCACGGGTCATGCCTTGCAAGAGACCGGTCGATACGGCCACCAGCGAGCTGTTCTTCGTCGCGCCGGTGGCGAATGCATTCGGCTCGCCGTCATAGATAGCGACTTCCGGCATTGGCAGCCCGGCGCGCTTGGCAAGGCGGGCGACGGTATCGACCAGCCAGACTTCGGTCGAACTGGCCGGTGATTCGATGACGTGGGCGCCGGTACTCCATTTGGCCATGGTCTTCGACATCAGCAGCGAAATGAAGGCGCCGCCGAAGCCGATCACCGCGGCAAAGGCCAGCAGCATGCCGAGATTGAGGCCGTTGGCCGTCAGGAACTGATCGACGCCGAGCAGGCTGCTGACCAGGCCAAGAACCAGCACCACCGCGAGATTGGTCACCAGGAATAGCACAACTCGTTTCATCACATCCTCCATCGGAACGGAACACGTGTGAATCATACCCCACCCGAACATCCTGTAAAATCTTAAAGTAATTGAATTTCACTTCGGTTTTCCGGATAGATCATGTCCAACCTTAACTACAAGCATCTCCACTACTTCTGGGTTGTCGCTCACGAAGGCAGCATGACCCGCGCCGCCGAACGCCTCGGCGTTGCCGTGCAGACCATCAGCGGCCAGCTCTCCCTGCTCGAGCGCAGCCTGGGCAAGGCGCTGTTCGTCAGCCAGGGGCGCGGACTGGCGCTCAGCGATGCCGGGCGCGCGGCGCTGGGCTACGCCGACCAGATCTTCCAGCTCGGTGAAGCCCTGCAGGAAGCGGTGCGGGCGCAGGACAGCGGCAACGCACTGCGCCTGCGTACCGGCATTTCCGACGGCATACCGAAACTCCTTGCCTACCGCCTGCTGGCCTCCGTCCTGGCGATGCCGGAGGATGTGCGCCTGATTTGCAGCGAAGGCGGTTTCGAGCCACTGCTTGGCGAACTGGCGCTGCATCATCTCGACCTGGTGCTCACCGACAGACCGGCGCCGGTAGGCGGCAACCTCAAGGTTTTCAGCACGCACCTTGGCGAATTTTCGGCTGGGCTGTTCGGCAGCGCGGCGCTGGTCGAGCATTACCTGGAGGGCTATCCGGAGAGCCTGAACGCTGCCCCGCTGTTTCTGCCGACGCGGCAGAGCGCCTTGCGCGGCCGGATCGACCGCTGGATTGAAAGCAACGGCATCCGTCCGCGCATCATCGGTGAATTCCAGGACAGCGCCCTGCTGACCACCTTCGGGCGCGCCGGACTCGGTTTCTTTCCGGCACCGCTGGCGCTCACCGACCAGATCGCCGAGCAACTTGCAGCCCGCCCCCTCGGCGAGATGGCCGGGGTCAGCGAGCAGATCTACGCCATTTCCAACGAACGGCGAATCCGCCATCCCGCCATCGAGGTTCTTTGCTCGTCGTCCCCGAGTTTTCCCGGTACATCATCCGTGCCTGACGACGCGCACCGGCAGGCCGCCGCGCCGCAGGTATAATCTACTTTTCCCATCGCAGAGCCAAAGCAGACAGCCCATGTTCCCGTTCCGCAAATTCCTCGCACTCGCATCGTTCCTGGCGCTGACCGGTCAGGCGCTGGCCCAGCAACTTCCCGTCCCACCCACCCTGGCCGCCAGATCCTGGCTCCTGCTGGAAATGGGCTCCGGCCAGGTGTTGACCGCGGAAAGGCCCGACGAGCGCATCGAACCGGCCTCGCTGACCAAGCTGATGACCGCCTATCTCACGTTTGCCGCGCTGCGCCAGAAGACCATTGCCCTCGACACTCCGGTCACGGTTTCGCAAAGGGCCTGGAAAACCGGCGGTTCCAAGATGTTCATTCGGGTCGAGACACAGGTGCCGGTCGAAGATCTGATCAAGGGCATGATCGTGCAGTCGGGCAACGA
>DAOMFF010000244.1:0-2945 GCA_035429665.1 Azonexus sp. | reverse complement strand
CGTTGCGCCCGGCGGAATGATCCTCGAAACAGATGCCGATGATCTTGCCATTGGCTGCCAACGTCTGGAAGGCATAGCGCCAGCGCTGAGCCTCGGCCAGGCGTTCCCGCAGTTCGACTTCATTGGAGATTGCGATACCGGCTTTTTTCAGCGAATCAAGGAACTGTTCGAAGGATTCGGTGCTCAGACTGCCCATTTTATGTCTCCGTTTGAAGTGTGGTGTTGCATGACCATGAGGCTAATAACGAGCCTCCGCGGATTCGGTTGACACGGAAGTGACGGAAGATTGAGTGCGATAATCCGCTCCCATGAAAAAGCAAGGCAACGCCGTCGCGATTCCGGAGATTCGTCCCGGGCAGTCGATCGAACTGCTCAAGGAACTGCATATCCTGACCCGCGACGGCAAATTGAACCAGGACACGCGGCGCAAGCTGAAGCAGGTCTACCACCTCTACCAGTTCATCGAGCCGCTGCTGGCCGGGACGCAAACCGTGGTCGACCACGGGGCCGGCAAGTCCTATCTCGGCTTCATCCTTTACGATCTTTACAGCAAGGAACGTGCCAATGGAGAAATCATCGGCATCGAGACACGTCCGGAACTGGTCGACAAATCCCGTGAATTGGCCAGCCGGCTTGGTTTTTCGCGGATGCGCTTCCTCGCCTGCAGCGTCGAAGATTCGCTGGCCGCCCCCGAAGTGCCGGATCGTGTCGATGTCGTGACCGCCCTGCACGCCTGCAACACGGCAACCGACGATGCGATCCGGTTCGCGCTGGCCAGGCAGGCCAGGCACGTCGTCCTCGTGCCTTGCTGTCAGGCCGAAGTCGCCGCCGCGATGCGCGCGAAAAAGAACGAATCGCTGGCCAGAACCCCGCTGTCCGAACTTTGGCGACACCCTATCCACACCCGCGAACTCGGCAGCCACCTGACCAACGTGCTGCGCTGCCTGCTCCTCGAGTCGCATGGCTACGAAGTCACCGTCACCGAACTGGTCGGCTGGGAACATTCGCTGAAGAACGAGTTGATCATCGCATCAAAATCGGCCAAAAACGGCAGTCGACCGCGACAGATTGCCCGCGAGCGCGCCGAAGCGATCCTGCGCAAGTTCAACATCGAAGAACTCGCCCCGCGCTTCACTTACTGAACACGATGATCCACCCCAATCACCCGCTTGAGCTCCTCGCCCCGGCCAGGAACGCCGATTTCGGCATCGAGGCCATCAAGCACGGCGCCGACGCCGTCTATATCGGCGGCCCGGCCTTCGGCGCCCGTTACGGCGCCGGCAACGATGTCGCCGAAATCCGACGCCTGTGCGCTTTTGCCCATCGCTACCGCGCCAAGGTTTTCGTCGCGCTCAACACCATCCTGCGCGACGACGAACTGGAAGAAAGCAGGCAACTGGCTTGGCAACTCTACGACGCCGGCGCCGACGCGCTGATCGTCCAGGATATGGGCCTGCTGGAACTCGAACTGCCGCCGATCCAGTTGCACGCCAGCACGCAGACCGACAACCGCCACGCCGACAAGGTGAGGTTTTTGCAGGATGTCGGATTTTCGCAGGTCGTTCTGGCGCGCGAATGCAACCTAAACGAAATTCTCAACATTGCATCGCAAACAACTGTTGCACTGGAGTATTTCGTGCACGGCGCGCTTTGTGTCGCTTATTCGGGACAGTGCTACATCAGCCACGCCCATACCGGGCGCAGCGCCAACCGCGGCGAGTGTTCGCAGGCCTGCCGCCTGCCCTACACGCTGGTCGACGACAAGGGCAAAACGATCACCGAGAACCAGCACCTGCTGTCGATGAAGGACAACAACCAGAGCGAGAACCTGCTGGCGCTGATCGAGGCCGGCGTCTCCTCGTTCAAGATCGAGGGCCGCCTGAAGGACCTCTCCTACGTCAAGAACATCACCGCCCACTACCGGACGCTGCTCGACGAAATCATCGCCGCCCACCCGCAATACGCCCGCGCCTCCAGCGGCCGTTCGACCTTCACCTTCACGCCGCAGCCGGACAAGACCTTCAACCGCGGCTACACCGACTACTTCGCCAACGACCGCCAGGACGACATCGGCGCCTTCGATTCGCCGGCCTTCGTCGGCGAACTGATCGGCGAGGTAGCCGAAATCGGCGACGGCTGGCTCGTCGTCGACACCGACCAGACCTTCCACAACGGCGACGGCGTCTGCTTCCACGACGCGCACGGCGAAGTCGCCGGCATGCGCATCAACCGCGTCGAGGGCAACCGACTCTTCCCCGCCGAAATGCCGGAAGACCTCACCGAAGGCGCCACCTTGTTCCGCAACCGCGACCAGGAATTCGAACGGGCGCTGGAGAAGGAATCGGCCGCGCGCCGGATTTTGGTCAAGCCGGTATTCGCCGAAACCGCCGCCGGCTTCCGCCTGACGCTGACCGACGAAGATGGCGTGACGGTTGCGGTCGACCTGCCAAAAACCGCAAATATCGGCGGCGAGATCGCCCAGAACCCGGAAACCGCGCTGGCGAAACTCAGGGAAAACCTGGGCAAGTTCGGCAACACCATGTTCAAGGCCGAGCCGGTCGAACTACAGCTGTCGCAACCCTGGTTCCTGCCCGTCGGCGCCATCAACGCCCTGCGCCGCGAGGCCGCCGCAGCGCTCGAAGCCGCCCGCATAGCCAGCCACCCTCGTCCGCCGCGCGCCGCGCCGGCCGAAAACCCCGTGCCCTACCCGCAGGAAGAACTCACCTACCTCGGCAACGTCTTCAACGCCAAGGCCCGCGCCTTCTACGAGAAACACGGCGTGAAGCTGATCGAGGACGCCTACGAAGCCGGCAACGAAAAGGGCATGGTGTCGCTGATGATCACCCGCCACTGCCTGCGCCACGCCTTCAACCTCTGCCCGAAGGAGGTAAAGCACCTCAAGCCCGACCCGATGACGCTGATCAACGGCAGCGAGAGGCTGATCC
>DAOMFF010000243.1:0-2984 GCA_035429665.1 Azonexus sp. | reverse complement strand
AGTTCCTGGGCCAGGCTGACGAGAGAACGTCCGTTTTTCATAGCAATCTCCTTGTCGGAAAAGAAAAGCGGAGACGGCATCACCCCTCGGGGGAAGCGCATCCCCGCCAGGGTCGATGACGGACCGGCGGTTGCCGGTCCAGAAAGGGCGCGAAAAGTCGCGCCGGAACTCCAGGGCTGTCTTCGCGGTGCCGTGGGGGCGCCGCCTGGTGTGACAACTACCAGTGGGGCAAACAAAGGGGCCTTTTCACCGTCACCGCCTGATGCAGTGCCGCTGAAAAGGCGGGTGCAGCCGACCGGCCGCACCCCTCATCAAACATTCATGCCGCACGCGGCGCCTGGGCTTCCAGGCGTTGGCGCCAGACGTCGGCCCAATCGGTGCCGGCATGCTTGGGCAGGAACACCCGCACCTGCCGCCGACCGCTATTTTTCTCTTCCCGCTTCAACCGGCGCGCCAGGGCGAACGCAAAGGCCTGGCCGGCGAAGTCGCCATCGGCGTCGTTGTCGGCGTAGATGCAGACCTTGCGCACCGTGTCCGGCAGCCACAGCTTCTCCAGGTTGCCGGCGTTGAGCCCGGCCCAGACCGGTTTGCCGGTCGCCAGATGCAAGGCGATGCCGGTCTCGATGCCTTCGCTGATCGCCAGTTCCTCGGTCGCATCGAACAAGCGGACCGCGGCGCCGTTGATCCCGGCCGAGAGCACCTTCTTCGCATCGAGCGCCGCGAGCTTGCCGCCGTCCCGCAGATAGGTCCGGTGCAGCGTCACGGCGTGGCCGTCGGCACCCTGAATGCAGGCGAGCATCGCCGGGTACTCGGCCACCTTGCGTGACTTGCCGGCGGCTTCCTTCTGGTAATAGCCGAGGGCAGGGTGGAAGCGCAGCACCTTCGGGTACACCGGCAGGGCGAGACCCCGTCCGCTCAGGTAGCGATCGACCTCGTCGCCCACCGTTACCGGCCGTGCTTCGTTCCAGATGCGTTGGGCCAGCTTCTTCATGCGCTCGGCCGAAGGCTCACAGCTTCGGGACGGTGCCGTCACCGGCATCATCCCCAGGCAGCGCTCGACGTCACGCAGCGCGGTGTTGAAGTCCACGCCCATGGCGGCTTGCAGCAACTTGAAGCCGCCACCCGGGCCGCATTGGCGGCAGTGGTAGTTCCCCTCGCCGAACTTGTCGGTGTACTGGAACCGATCCGTGCCACCGCACAACGGGCAAGGCAGGTTGCGCCGCTTGAGGATGCGTTCATCCACGCCCAAGCTCGCCAGGATTTCCGTCCACCGGCCATGGGCACGCTGCTTGACCGCTTCGATGCGGGCTGCATACTCACGATCCTGCATGGCAAGCTCCCGTGTTGG
Source organism: Azonexus sp. (assembly GCA_035429665.1). Lineage (GTDB taxonomy): Bacteria > Pseudomonadota > Gammaproteobacteria > Burkholderiales > Rhodocyclaceae > Azonexus. Next base: position 1,636 of record DAOMFF010000243.1, on the reverse strand, counting down.
CGGAACCCGCTTCGGCGACCAGGGCCACCGAATAGCCGGGTGCAGCACCCACCCCCACGGTGACCTGGAAGGCCTTGCCGTGCAGCAGGGGATACCTGCCCAGCCGCAATTCCTGCAACAGCGAGTCCAGCGTCTGCACCGGATCGACCGAACGCAGGCGACGGATTAAATCTGCCAGCGCGTCGCGGTCCGCGTCCAGGTCCGAAGCGAGGAACTGGTCGTTTTCGTCGATGAAGGACGAGGCCTGCCGCACCGGTTCACCGGAGGTCTCGCCGGCCGGGATGTACAAGACACCATGGTGGCAGACACCCTTGTCGGTGACTTCGACGACCTCGCTGCCGGCGCGCAGGCGCACGGCCTCGCACAGGATCACGGTGGGCCACACCCAGCGTCCTTCCAACTGGACGCGGACCTGTTCGGACACCGCCTCGACCTGCACCGTCTCCTGATCCAGAAAACGCACGTGGCGCCACGCCCAGTGCTCGGAATTCAGGCCGATCCAGTCGAAAACCAGATAGCCCTTGGCCCGGGCCAACATCCAGCGCGCCGCGTTGTCGTCGTCCAACCAGTCGAGGGAGACCAGGGTCACCGCGCCGCTTTCGACGGCTTGGCGGGTGGGGGCTACGGCAACTTGCCGGACATAGCTTCGGTCGTCGTCCTGGATCGGATAGTCGACGATCTCATCGAACAATTCGGCGGGCAGCACGTCGAGGTCGTTCAGCAGATCCACATGACCCCAGGCGCGCATCGCAGCGTAATAGATTGCGACGAAGCGTTCGGGCGAAAGCTGGGTCTTGGCAACCTCTAGCGTCTGCCGCCAGCAGGCCTTCAACTCGGAATCGATCCGCTTTCTTTGTACGTCCTCGTCGATCAACTTGTCGCGATCCGGCAGGCGCGCCATGAACTGGCGCGAATCCAGGTGTACGACATTGACCTCGTCGAACTGGCAGTAGTTGGGCTTCATGGCGCAGAAGCCCTGCAGGAAGACCATGGTGTTGTAGCTGAACTTGCCGTCCCGCGTACCGGTGAGGTGGACCGTACCCATCGGGCTGGCCATCGTCGCCAGATGCGCGGCGGCAAAGCGCCGGATGAGTGGCTTGCCGTTGAACAGCACGTCCACCGGAAAACCCAGGCACAAGCTCTCGATGCGATTGCCCAGGTCGGGCAGGTCAACGCCGTGCAACTCGATCCGGGTACCGGCAACGGCTTCGGTGATGGGCTCCACCTCGATGGACGCCTTGGCCAGCGCCGCCGCGGTGTCGATATCGACCCGCTGACGGTTTGAGGCGACGATGCAGCGCGTGGCGGCATACAGGCACTTCGAGAAGCCCACCCCGAAAGGGCGCTCCTCGGCACTGGTGGCCGCATCCCAGCCCGACTCGTGGAAGCTCAGGAGCTTTTGGAAGTCGTCGAGGCCTCGGCCATCGTCTTCCACCCGCAGCACCTGCGCGGTGGCGTCGTAATGGATTTCAATGCGCATCGCGCCGGCGCGGCGGGCGTTCTGCAACAGCTCGGAGACGAGCGTGAAACGGTCGGTGAAAGCGTAGCGCTGGTTGCGGAGCGCGCCTTCCTCGTTGATTCGAACCTGTATCTGCATGATGTGCTCCATGAGTGCAGGCGGAACCCGGCCCTGGCG
>DAOMFF010000242.1:0-3003 GCA_035429665.1 Azonexus sp. | reverse complement strand
CACCCGTAGCGCCTGGATGCTCGAGCCGCGCGATGGCGTGCGCATCGAACTGGCCTTCGACCGTGGCTGGATCGAGGCTGCGGGACGGCGTCAGGCGATATGCGAAGTAGGTCTCGAATTGCGCTCAGGCGGAGTTGCCGACCTTTTTTCCGTCGCTGGTGAGTTGCAGACGGAACTGCAACTGCACCCGGAAACTGCCAGCAAGTTCCAGCGCGGCTACCGTGTTCTGGCCGATGAGTCGCGGCAGCCGGTCAAGGCGTTGCCGATCGCGACCGAGGGCGGAATGACGACAGTTGCCGCCTTTCGCACCGTCGCGCTGGCCTGCCTGCATCATCTGCAGAGTAACGAGCAGGGACTTTGCGAGAACGACAACCCGGAGTTCGTGCATCAGGCGCGCGTCGCGATCCGTCGTCTGCGCTCGGCGATTCGCGTCTGGAAACCGCGCCTGCCGCAGGACTTCGTGGCCAGATTCGACCCGCTCTGGCAGGCGTTGGCGAGGCAGCTCGGAGAGGCGCGAAACTGGGATGTGTTCGCCGGCGAAACCTTGCCGTCGATCTTCGCGGCTTTCCCGGAAAGCGGCGTCGCCGCCCGCCTGTCACACTATGCGACGGCGCGTTGCGCGAGCAATCGCGAGGCGGCACGCGATTCGCTCAAATCAGTCGATTACTCGAGACTGCTGCTCGAATTCACCGCCGCCGTGCTGGCGCTTCCCGAGGGCAAGGTGCGTCGGCTCGAAGCCTTCGCCCCGCGTTGTCTCGAAAAGCGCGCCGGACAGGTTAGCCGACTGGCTGAAGAGGCGTTGAGCGGCGACGCGGCGTCGCGTCATCGGCTTCGCGTAGCCTACAAGCGGCTGCGTTATGCGCTCGAATTCTTCGCTCCGCTCTTCCCCGGCGCGGCGCTGCGCGACTACCACGTGGCGGCAAGCGGCCTGCAGGAAATGCTCGGGAAGCTGAACGACCTGGCGGTGGCCACCGAGTTGACCGCGGAAGCGCTTCCTGACCGGCACGGCGAGGCCATTCGCTGCTGGCTGGAAGGGCAGAGCGAGCGGCTGCTGCCGGAATTCGGCGCTCTGGTTGGCGCATTTCGCGAGCAGGCGGCCCCGTGGAAGACACAATGAGCCCGCATGTGGTGGCCGCCATCGCCACGCCGCCAGCCGCGCAGTGCGTCCAGGCGGTGGCAGGCCCTGAGCCTTTCAGCATGATCGACCAGCAGGCAGGGTTGGTGGTGAAACTGGCCAGGATCCTGGGCGAGGTGCTGCAGGGAAAAGAGTCGGCACATTCGCTCCGCCTCCACGACCTGGAGCAGCGGCGTGAGGAACTGCGGCGCCGCCACCGGGCCGCCGTGATCGCGATGCCCGAGCCCTGCGTCGGGGTAGACGAGCTTCAGTGGACACTGGAGACGCTGGATCGGGTGGCGGCCGGACTGTTCAGGACCACCCGTCGCTGCCATCAGGTCCACCCGGACTCGGACGAAGTTACCAGCGAGATCGTGGCCAGCATTCAAAAGGCGGCCGCGAGCCTGCGCCATGGTTACGCGCGACTGGCGAACGGCTCGCTGGCTGTCGGATTCGATGCCGAGGCAGCGATGGCGGGCAAGCACGCATTGGGCAACAACCAGTCCTGCAAACCGCCGGGAATACCTCGAGTCACGGATCGACAGCACGCCTCATCGCCCGGCCGGCTCGGCGCCCTTCCGGGCCACGCGTCCCGGCTCTACGAGCTTCATGGAAACCTCAACGACATCGCACGCGAGCTTGCGCGCGCCGCAGCCATCCTCAAGGGATGGTCACGGCAACTGGCTGGTGGCCTGCTTGAAGCGAACGTTGGGGCGGATGCACGCGCGCCGATTTCGCAACGTTTGGGGACCAACTAAGATGAAAATCATTTCAAGTATTTCAGGAAGCACTGGCAGTCCGGGAGCGTTTGTCCAAGGCAAGCCAGGTTCCGTTTCTTTACTTCATGCAGAGGAATTCACTGTGGAAACTCTAATCCAAACGGCGGATAGGCCCGCTGTTTCGCGGTCGATCGAAGGCGATCTGGACTGCTATCTGGACGCCATTATTGGTGCCACTATGATCTTCAGGGAGGCGGTCGATGCAGCCCTGAACGGTGGTACTGACGGGGCGTGCTGGCGGCAGGCCGAAAGGATCGCCGAGCACATGCGCACGCTCGACGACATGCAGCAGAAGCTCGAGACCGGCGTGCGCCAGCAGTCGCCGTTGCGGGATCTGGTCTGCGAAATGATCGACCCGCTGACCGGAGTGAGCCGGCTACTCAAGGACATGAAGCGGCAGATCGCCGGCTTTGCTGTCGCGCCCGGACTTTCCGCTCCTGGTCATAGTGTGCCCGCGCATCTGGTGCCGGACATCCGGAAACTGACGGACGAGGTATGCATCGCGGTCGACACACTGGTTGAAGACTATCGCCCAGCCACTCGCTGGTGGAAACAGCCGCCGGCGGCGGCCGGAGAGCGGGGTGTCAGTTGGCACGAGAGCCAGGCCGACCTTCTTTCGATGCAAGTGCTGAAGAAGATCTTTGCCGATGACACGCTCGACCTCGAATTGAAGCTCCCGCTGGCGCGATTCGTCGAGGAAATCGATCGTGTGGCGGATTTCGCCGAGGAAATCGACACGGAACTTCGCGCCACTCGCATGGCCGGTCAGGCAACTGCCGGCGTTAGGGATACGCATTGACGTCCTGGCGGATCGCGGCTTGCCGCCTGGCTTGCCCGACCGCATTCGGGCAAGCCGGCTTCGCGTTGCAACGTCGCCCGCTGGCGCAGCGCGGGACTTGCGCCTTCCGCTGAAAAACAATCAACCGTGTTAGCATCGCGTCCGGCCTAGGTTTTATATCCTGGGCCGTTTGGTTTGGAAGCTTGCTTCGCGTGGGTTGGGGCGGATGTCTGGATCTGCCGCGAAGTATTTTTCTAGAGGGACTGAAGGAGGATCTGAACCGATGGAACTGTCCATGACGTTCAAGAATGACAAGCTGGTCGGTGACTTCT
>DAOMFF010000241.1:0-3005 GCA_035429665.1 Azonexus sp. | reverse complement strand
TCTCGTAAGCCGATCGCCACGGAACGATATGGTCCTCGCGCGTTGCCAGCACATACACCGGCATCGCCAGCGCGCTGAGGTCGATGCGCTGGCCGCACATTTCCAGCTTGCCGGGGACGCGCAGGCTATTGTCCAGGTAGAGGTTGCGCATGTACCAGCAGGCAAACGGGCCAGGCAGATTGGTCGAATCCGAATTCCAGTAGAGCAGGTCGAAGGCCTGCGGCTTTTGCCCTTTCAGGTAGTTGCCAGTGACATAGTTCCAGACGAGGTCGTTGGCCCGCAGGAAGGAGAACGTGTTCTGCAGGTCACGCGCCGGCAGCAGGCCGCCCTTGCCGATACTCGACTCGCGCGCTGCCAGGGCATTGGCGTCGATGAAGAGTCCGATCTCTCCGGTGTCGGAGAAATCGAGGAGCGTCGTCATCAGCGTCAGCGATGCGGCAATGTCTTCACTCCGCCCCTTGAGCACGGACAGGGCCGAAGTCAGGATCGTCCCGCCGACGCAGAAGCCGAGCGCATTGACCTGCGTCACCTTGCAGATCTCCCGCGCCACCTGGAGTGCGGCAATCGGACCATGCTCGAGGTAATCGTCCCAGGTCAGGTGGCCGTGCTCTTCCTGCGGATTACGCCAGGAAACCAGGAAAACCGTGTTGCCCTGCTCGACCATGAAGCGGATCAGCGAATTGTCGGGCTGCAGATCCATGATGTAGAATTTGTTGATGCACGGCGGCACGACCACCAGCGGCAGCGCCGCGACTTCCGGCGTCAGCGGTGAGTACTGGATCAGCTGCATCAGGTCATTCTCGAAGACCACAGCGCCTTCGGTCGTCGCAATGTTGCGACCGATTTCGAAGACCGATTCGTCGGTCATCGAAATGCGCCCCTTCTCGAAATCCCTGATCAGATTGTTGATGCCGTCGGTAATGCTCCGGCCCTCGGTTTCCAGCGCCAGCTTGATAAATTCCGGGTTGGTCGCGGCGTAATTCGAGGGAGCCATGGCATCGGCTATCTGGCGCGCCAGAAAACGCATGCGGCTGCGGGCCTTGTCGTCGCTCGCCGGGATCAGTTCGACCAGGTCCTTCATGTACTTCGCGTTGAGCAGGTAGGCCTGATGCAGGTAGTGGAAAACCGGGCTCTCGCGCCATTCGGGCGCCGCGAAGCGGCGATCGCCGGCATCGGCCGCGACCTTGAAAGTCTCCGGGGCACCCTGCTGGCGGGCAAGCACCGATTGCCACAGGGACATCTGCTGGTTCAAGAACTGTTGCTGCAGCGCGGTCAATGCCTGCGGGTCGGCAGCCGGCGGAACGGCTGCCGCCGGATTTCCGGCCTGGCCGATGAAGGCCATGAACTGCTGCGCCATGTCCTGGCCCGCCTGCATGAACAGCAGGGGCGAACCCATGAAAGCATTGCTGTTGTCAGGTCCCTCTTGCGCCATGGCCAGTTTCTTCTCTGTAGATGAATCGGGGTTGAGCTTTTGGATTCTCCATACCAGCCCGAGCGCTGTCAATGGATTTGAATGCATAATTATGCGGATGTACATCGTTGCCATCGGCTGGCTTTACGTGACCGTCCTCGTCGCGCTGAACGAGCCGACGGTGGTCTCCGCAATCATTTCCTTCCTCTTCTACGGCCTGCTGCCCTGCGGGTTGCTGCTCTGGATGGCCGGCCGCAAGGTACGTCGCCAGCGCCGGCGCTACCAGGAGTTACTCGCCGACGAGAAGGCGCGCGACAACGATCGAAGCGATGCCAAGCCCGATCAGTAGGATCTGCTGCACCGTTGCTTTCAGTTCGGTGCGCTTGTGCAGCCCGGGAATCAGGTCGGCCACGGCAACGTAGATCATGCTGGCCGCCGCCAGACCGAGCAGCGAAGGAATCCACCCGGTCAACTGCGATAGGGCAAAGTAGGCGAGCATGGCGCCGACCAGTGTGGCCAGGCTCGACAGCAGGTTGAAGGCGAGCGCCCGCGCCCGACCGTAGCCGGAATGAAGAAGGATCAGGAAGTCGCCGACTTCCTGAGGAATCTCGTGGGCGATGATGGCCAGCGCGGTGACGATCCCGAGTTCCCTGCTTTCCAGAAATGCGGCGGCAATCAGGATGCCGTCGACGAAATTGTGGAAGGTGTCGCCGACCAGGATCAGCAGGCCGGAGCGCCCGTGATCATGAACGGGGGCATGGGCATCGTGCGCCTCGCAATGATCGTGGTGGCAGTGCCGCCACAGCACGAGCTTTTCCAGCACGAAGAAGGCGAGAATCCCGAACAGGACGGTTGCCGCCATGCGGTGCGGGTCGCCGTGCTCGAGCGCATGCGGCAGGATTTCCAGAAATGCCGCACCCAGCAGCGCGCCGATGGCATAGGAAATCAGCACGTGGACTCGCTGCGTACCGGCCGCGAGAGTGACTGCCGCCGCCGCCACCACGCTCAGCAGGCCACCGGCCAGGGCAACGGCGATGATCCAGGCAAGGGTGCTCACGGGAAACCAAGTCCAATCCGGGGAAAGGCGCGGATCATACACTGTCCAGCCAGATCAGACTTGCCATCCTTCCGGTCGTTCGATCACGGCGATAGGAGAAGTAGCGCTCGGGCTCGCTGAAGGTGCACGCTCCGCCACCGCTGATCGCGCTGACCCCCAACCGTTCCAGGCGCTGCCGTGCCAACAGGTAGATGTCGCACAGCCACTTGTCCGGTCCGGTCGCCACAAATGCGGCACCGGCTGACGGATTTTGCGCGACAAAGGCATCGCGCACTTCCGTCCCGACCTCGAAACATCGCGGGCCGATCGCCGGTCCCAGCCACGCCAGCAGTTCCCCCGGAACCGCCGCCATTGCCGCCACCGCGCTCTCCAGGACGCCGCCCAGCAGCCCACGCCAGCCGGCATGCGCGGCGGCGACCACCGAGCCTCGGCGATCGCACAGCAGCACCGGCAGGCAATCGGCCGTCATCACCGCGCACACGGTTCCCGGCCGGCGCGCAAACGCCGCGTCGGCGACCCCGGTTTTCGCCTCCTGGT
>DAOMFF010000240.1:0-3015 GCA_035429665.1 Azonexus sp. | reverse complement strand
TTTGGGAAAGGCACATGTCGTATATTGCTCCTTGCGAATTCTTCTGCATAGCCATATTTACATGGCGGGTGGTTCCCCGGACCTTTCGGATTCGACCTGCAAGAATGCAAATCCCGCTTGACGGAATTTGCGGAGAAGGGAACGATGATCTAGGATGAACTTGCGGATTGAGGCTCTGCGTGGCGCGCCGTTTTTGGGGTGCCAAGGGGAGTGGGTTGAGTGCTTTTTCGGAGGAACGTATCATGGCTGAAATCACACCGCGCTGGGAATGGCGTTCATTTGGCCAGCGCTTCGGCGAGGCGGAGGGGCGGCTGGCGCAACTCGCGCCGGGTGGCGTCCAGGAAAGCGACGAGATCTACCTCCTCTCCGGCGCTGGTGACAACGTCAAGGTCCGCGATGCGCTGATGGACATCAAGGTGCTGCGCGAGGTCAATGCCGATGGCCTGGAGCAGTGGACGCCGGTCATGAAGGCCGGCTTTCCGCTGCACGCGGCCGAAGCGGCAAGCGTGTTCGAGTCGCTGCGGTTGCCGGCGCCTTCGATGTCCCGCGCGAGCTACACGCTCGACGAGTTCATTGAAGAGTTCGCCAGGCCGGGCGGCGCGATTCGCATGGCGAAAGTCCACAAGCGGCGGACCCGCTACACGGTCGGCGGCTGCACGGCCGAGCTGTCCGAGGTGGTGGCCAACGGCAAGCCTACCCGCACGATCGCCGTCGAGTCGACCGATGCGGAAGGGGTCATCCGCGCCGTCCGGGAACTCGGCCTCGGCGGCTACACGAACACCAGCTATCCGCGCGCCTTGGCGGCGCTGATCGATGACGAGCCGGAGCGCTACGCCGTCATTGACGCGGGCACCAATTCCATCAAGTTTCACATCGGCGAACGTGGCGTCGGAGGCATGTGGCGAACTGTCGTCGACCGCGCCGAGATGACCCGCCTCGGTGAGGGGCTCGCGCAAGAGGGCGTCATCATCGCCGCCGCGCTGGAACGGACGGCGGCAGCGATTGCCGGCATGGTCGACGAGGCGAAACGACATGGCGTGCGGGCGATCGCCGCCGTCGGCACGGCCGGCCTGCGTATCGCAGCGAACGGCAGCGAAGTCGTCGCGGCGATCGCGGCGCGTACCGGCGTACATATCGAGGTGATCTCGGGCGAAGAGGAGGGACGGCTGGCCTATGTCGCCGCCAAGGCCGGCCTTGGCTTGAACAAGGGCGCGCTGGTTGTCTTCGACACGGGCGGCGGCAGTTCCCAGTTCACCTTCGGGCACGACGCCAGCGTAGACGAGCGCTTCAGCGTCGATGTCGGCGCCGTGCGCTACACCGAGCGTTACGGGCTCGACCACGCGGTTTCGCCCGAGGTGCTGCGCGAAGCCATGGCGGCGATTGCGGCCGACCTCGCGCGCATCGACGGGCGCCCGGTTCCCGATGCGCTGGTGGCGATGGGCGGCGCGGTGACCAATATCACCGCGGTCAGCCATCGTCTTGCCACCTATGACCCGGCGGTGGTTCAGGGCAGCGTTCTCGACCGCGCCGAGATCGATCGCCAGATCGAGCTCTACCGCTCGCTCGACGCCGATGCCCGGCGCGCCATCGTCGGCCTCCAGCCGAAGCGGGCGGAGGTCATCCTTGCCGGTGCCTGCATCGTCCGCACGGTCATGGAGAAGCTGGGCAAGGAGAGCTTCGCCGTCAGCGACCGCGGCCTGCGCCACGGTGTGCTGGCCGAGCGCTTCCCAGGCTGAACAAGGCACCGCAGAACAGAATTTCTTGACCATTTACAAAGAAAAGGATGGAGAGCATGACTACCACGACACCCGCAACCCCCGCGAAACCTGCGGCGCGTGCAAAGCCCGCGAGGGCAGCGAAGGTTCAACAGCCAGCACTGGCGAAGCCGGTTTCGCAGGAGGGCCTGCTGGAGATCCTCAAACTTGCCAAAGGGTCGACCAGCATCGAACTCAAGTTGTCCGTGCCCGACACCGGCAAGCGCGCGGCGCTCAAAAGCATCGGGCTCGACCCGGTCGAAGCGCAGCCGCGGCAGGCATTCTTCTTCGATACGCCCGACCTGGACTTGTACCAAGCCGGTGTCGTTGTCCGCGCCCGGCGTATCCAGGGCGGCGACGGCGATACGGTCATCAAGCTGCGCCCCGTGGACCCAGCCACGATCGACCCGGAACTACGCCGATCGGCGTCCTTCAAGATCGAGGTGGACGTGATGCCGGGCGGGTTTGTCTGCTCGGCTTCATTCAAGGGCGTCTGCACCGGCCAGGAGGTGCTCGACGTGACATCGGGCAAGCTGCCCCTGCGCAAGCTGTTCTCGAGGGGACAGCGTGCCTTTTTTGACGCGCACGCGCCGGCGGGCATCACGATGGACAAACTGGTCCTCCTCGGCCCCACCTTCCTTCTCAAGGCCAAGCACTACGCGAAAGACTTCGACCGCCCGATCACGGTCGAGATGTGGCTCTATCCCGATGGTTCGCGCATCCTGGAAATTTCCACCAAGTGTCTTCCGAAAGAAGCCTTCCAGGCCGCCGCCGAGTTCAAGGACTACCTCGCCCGCCACGGCATCGCGCTCGCCGCCGAGCAGGCGCCGAAGACCAAGACCTCGCTGGAGTTTTTCAGCGCCAGGCTCAAGAACGAGGGGCTGGTCGGCTGAGCAACTTCGCCGGCCGCAAATAGCAGAAAGCCACCGGAACCCGGTGGCTTTTTCTTGTCGACCGCGACAATCCGTCAGACCACGGCGCCTTCCTCGTTGGCGCCCTCGACGACCTTCTTCTGTTTGGCGATGAACTGCTCGCGCGAAACGCCGAGCCACATGACCAGCGGGCTGGCGACCAGCACCGAGGAATAGATGCCGAAGCAGATGCCGATGGTCAGCGCCAGCGCGAAGTAGTAGAGGGTTTCGCCGCCGAAGATCAGCATCGACAGGACCATCATCTGCGTGCTGCCGTGGGTGATGATGGTCCGGCTGATGGTGCTGGTGATGGCGTGGTCAAGCACTTCCGGCGTCGACAGGCCGCGCAC
>DAOMFF010000239.1:0-3021 GCA_035429665.1 Azonexus sp. | reverse complement strand
GCCCGCCGGCATTGTCGATGATGTACTGGCGCACCAGCTTGCGCACCACCTGCGACGGCGTCAGGTCGTGCGCGGCGCAGATTTCCTCGAATATCTCCTTCTTGCGCGGATCGATCAGGATCGTCAGGCGCGCGGTCCTTTTCTCCATGGACAACTCCCGATAGACTTTGATGGAATCATATTATCATATGATTAACATTGACGAATAATATAGATCACATATAATGCAGCGCTCAATCACCGAGCGCGCGCCATGAAGATCGCCTTCCACCCCAAGCTGCTGGATTGCCTGCCCACCTACGACCGGGCGCAGTTCGCCAAGGATCTCGCGGCCGGCATCACCGTCGGCGTCCTCGCCCTGCCGCTCGCCATGGCCTTCGCCATCGCCTCCGGCGCCTCCCCGACGGCCGGCATCTGGACCGCCATCGTCGCCGGCTTCATCACCTCGGCCTTTGGCGGCTCGCGGGTGCAGATCGGCGGCCCGACCGGCGCCTTCATCCCCATCGTCTATGGCATCGTCGCCATGCACGGCTTCGCCAACCTGATGGGGGCGACCATCCTCGCCGGCATCTTCCTGCTGGCCATGGGCATTGCCCGCATGGGGCAGTTGATCCGCTTCATCCCGGTCACCGTCGTCATCGGCTTCACCAACGGCATTGCCGTCGTTATCTTCCTTGCCCAGCTCAAGGATTTCTTCGGCCTGCGGATCGACAACCTGCCCGCCGAATTCTTCGCCCGCATCAAGACCTTGGCCGCCAATGCGCACACCGTCGACCTGCCGACCCTGGCGCTGGCCACCGCCTGCTTCGTCTTCCTCCTTTCCTACGACCGGCTGGCGCAGCGTTTCGCCCTGCTGCGCCGGGCGCCGGGCCCGCTCGTGGTGCTGATCGTCGGCACCCTCATCGCCTTCGTTTTCGATCTGCCGGTCGAAACCATTGGCAGCCGCTTCAACGGCATCCCGCAGGAACTGCCGGCCTTCGGCCTGCCCAGCCTGTCGGTGCACGATTTCGGCAAGCTGATCTCGCCGGCGATCACCATCGCCCTGCTCGGCGCCATCGAATCGCTGCTCTCGGCGCGCGTCGCCGACAGCCAGATCGACGACCGCCACGACCCCAACCAGGAACTGGTCGCCCAGGGCCTGGCCAACATCGCCGCCCCGCTCTTCGGCGGCTTCGCGGCGACCGGCGCCATCGCCCGCACCACGACCAACGTCAAGACCGGTGGCCGCACGCCGATCGCCGGCATCATCCACGCCGTGGTGCTGCTCGGCATCGTCCTGATCGCCGCCCCGCTCGCCTCCTACGTGCCGCTCGCCACGCTGTCGGCCATCGTCATGGTGGTTGCGGTCAACATGGGCGAATGGCACGAATTCATGGAGTTGCGCCGCTTCTCGTACAACTACCGGATCATCCTGCTCGTCACCTTCTTCGTCACCGTCGTCTTCGACCTGACCATCGCCGTCGAACTCGGCATGGTACTGGCCAGCCTGTTCTTCATCTACCGCATGTCGGAACTGACCCGCATCGAGCGCCTGCCGCTCATCGAGGAAGCTAGCGAGCCTGCCTTCCTCTACCCCGACGGCACGATGCGCGTCGCCGCCTGGCGGCTGTTCGGCTCCCTGTTCTTCGGCGCCGTCAACAAGCTGGAAGAACTGCTCGAGCCGCGCGAAGGCCATCCGGAAGTCGTCATCCTCGACATGACACGCCTGATCCAGCTCGACACCACCGGCCTCGAAGGCCTCGAAAACCTGCGCGACAAGCTGCACAAGCGCGGCTGCACGCTGATCGTTTGCGGCATGAACTCACAGCCTGGTTCGCTGCTCTTCCGCTCCGGCTTCATCGACCACCTCGGCGACGACAATGTCTGCCTCGACCTGAGCAGCGCAATCCGCCGCGCGTATATCCTGCTGCCCAACCTGAAGGGCGGCGAAGACAATCACTGAAAGGGAAACATCATGAGCGGCGGCATCATCGTCAAGGACAGCAACGGCACCATCCTCAACAGCGGCGACTCGGTCACCCTGATCAAGGACCTCAAGGTCAAGGGAACCTCGATCACGCTGAAGCGCGGCACGCTCGTCAAGAACATCCGCCTGACCGACGACGCCGAGGAGATCGAGTGCAACGCCGACAAGGTCAGGGGCCTCGTGCTCAAGACCTGTTTTCTCAAGAAGGCCTGAATTGCCGCCTTCGCTTTCCCGATCGTATTTCTCCGACAGAAGAAATCTCTCCAACGGGCGGCATGAAGCGCAAGATCGTGCGCCAGACCTGCCAGCACTCGCCTGGCTAGGTTGCCGCCTCCGGCGCGCAGTGGTTGTCCCGACCGCTTCGATAAGCAACTTCTCAACGGCTGAGAGCCTCTCGGCCGTGCCGACCCTTGTATGACAAGGCCGCCACATGCACGGCCTCCGAATACGTAATTTCCTCGACTCCACCCCATCGCCGCAGCGCATTTCCGAGAAGTTCGTCTACGTTCCCGACTTCCGTGTCGCCATTCAACGCGCGCTGCAGTCCCTTGAGAAGACCGCCGCACTGGACGCACATCTCCTGAGCATGGGGCATGCCTCCCATCAATCCGCCGCGTCCCCAGAGCGAAAGAAAAGCTGCGGCGCAGATGAGCATGGAGTTCACTACATCGGGAATGACTAACCGGTTCCAGGCATCCGACTACTTCACGCTCCGCAATCTGTATCCGTTCCGCCCGAAGGCAAGCCACGCAGAAATGCAGGATCGACGCTGCGAACGGGCACGGACGCGCAACTATCCCGGATGCTATCTGCCGGAGGGCACGATCTTCCATCCTGACCTCGACCGCCGTCAAGCCACCTAGTCGTCACCCAGTTCCGGAACCGGCTCACGGACCTGATTAAGCAAGTCTTCGGCACGCAGTTCCGTTTCGGCGTGGATCATCCTGACAGTTGCTGGTGAATCCGCAGGCAGTTCGTTACGCAACTGCTTGACTCTTGACGATGCTGCGCGATAAGTATCGTGCTGCTCCAGTTTCTCCAGTTGCCTGATGGGT
>DAOMFF010000238.1:0-3032 GCA_035429665.1 Azonexus sp. | reverse complement strand
CTGCCGAGCAGCCAATACGCCAGCAGGAATGCGCCGATCTGGTAGGCGGTGTTGAGCAACAGCCCGTAGCTGGTGTACAGCACGATGGCCAGTCCGAGATAGGCCAGCAGTACCGAGGCGACCAACAGCCAACGTACCACGGCCGGCGTGCCCGGCCGGGCGACGCGCAGCCAAGCGCCGGCAGCGGCGAGGAGCAGCATCAGCAGGAACTGCGGCAGCGTATCCAGGCGGCGCACCTGAATCGCCAGGGCCAGGTTGTTGACCACATCGGCATGGAGTTCGACGCCGTGGCGCTGCTCCGCGTGCAGCCCGCGCCGAATGCGGAATTCGTCCTGGCCTGGTCGTGCATCACCGATCAGGATGACCTTGCCTTCCAGTTGCCGCGGCTTGAAGACGGCGACCGGCCCGGCGACCTGCTCGTAGTCGTAGCGGCGCGCAGGGTCGCGCCAGGCGCCGGCAGCGGCCACCCGTATCATGACCTCGGCGACGCGATCGCCGGCCGCCAACAGCGGGCAATCATCGCTCAGCTCGCCGGACGCTTCGACCTGTACTTTCGCCGGCTCCAGCGGCCCCTGCCACAGCGTCTGGTCGTTGTCACTGACCACCGTCACTTGCCCCAGCCGCGGTTCGACTGCCAGCGTCTCGGCGCCCAGGGCGAGCAGGGCAAGGGCGATGAACCGGCCACTGTCAGCCGCGGGCGAGGCGCTGCCGGTCTGGCCGGTCGGCAGCGGCTTGACGACTGCGAGCGGGGCGACCGAGGCGTAGCCGATGCGGCCACCGATGCACAGCAGACCGAGACCGCTGACAGCTTCTCCCAGCTCCGGAACGACGGCCACCCGGCCTGCCACCAGTCTTCTGACGCCGATGAAGACCTGGCTGCCGCGTTGCCGGGCGCGTTCGATCGCAGCGACCAGTTCGGCGTCGGCGGCACCTGGTGTCTCGAAAAAGAGGTCGAAGACGATGATCTTGGCGCCGGCAGCGGCAAGTTGGTCGATCAGACGCGCGTGTTCGCCGCGCCAGTCGGGGCCGGGAGGTCCCAGTCGCGCTTCGGTCTTCTCGTTGAAGCCGACGACGACGATCCGGTCGCTCACCGGCGCGCTGGCGGCCAAGTCACCGAGAGCCATCGTGTAGCTCTCGATCCGGGCGTCGAGTCCGAAGACATCGAACAACTGCACCCAGCCGAGACACAGCATCAACAGCGCGACGCCGGCGGTACTTGCCTGCCGCCAACGACGCCAGCGCTCGGCAGTCGCCAGTTCCATGAATTGCCCGAGCAGCGATGGCCGGCGCTCGAGCGTGCGGATGAGTGCGTCGAGGTCATAGGCGAAACGCGAATCGTCGACGGGATGAGCCTGACAGCGGGCAAGACGGGCTAGGGCGGGCGGCAACTGATCTGCGCCGGGCATCCTGGCACCGCTGACGAGAACCGGGATCAGCCGCTTGCCTTGCTCGAGTGCCGCGGCAAGTTCGTATCTGACGAAGTCATCGGGCTGATCGATCCGCCGGCCGCGCTCGTCGCTGGCGTTCAGCCATCCCGGGCCGATCAGGGCGATGACCACGTCACTGTCTGCGACCCTTGCATCAAGCACGTTGACGAAGTCCTCGCCCGGGGCAATCCCGCCGATGTCCATGAAGACCTCGTCGGCGCCGAAGTGCTGGCTGAGGTGATCGTGGATTCGTCCTGCGTAGGCGATGCTGTCTCCGCGGCGATAGCTGATGAAGATTTTCGGCATGCCTATTCCCCTGACAGCAGTTGCCCAGGACGTGTCGCCGCAGACCTTCCGTCCCCGGAACGACAGCGACCACGGCGCGCTGTCATCCTACGACGCTCTGCTGGCGAGGACACTGCGGTCGCCGTCGGGTTCACTGCAATGGACTGCTCGACGTCACCGGCTTTTTGGGTCTAACAGGAAAGGTAGGACGAGCAGGTTCGCGGTGAGTGACGCCAGAGTCTAGTTGCCCGGCGTCATCACTAGGTGGGGGACTACCATAGCCCGAACCGCTCTCCCGTGTTTCGCTGGGGTGATCCTTCAAGAGTTGTCCGATGCCAATGCCGATACCGATGGCCATCGCTCCGCCGAGCAACGGCCAGGCGTTGGCAGGCTGCGGGACGAGGGCATCGAGATCATTGATGCGCCGGCGAATGTCCTCGACTTCTTCGCTGTTCAGTTGCTTCGCGTCGACCCGGGGCGGCGCCTCTCCGTCGATTCGGGCAGCCTGCCCAGGGCCGAGAATCGTCTTGTTCCAGCGCTGCGACCGCGATACCAGCCCGACCCTGTCTTCGACGACGGCGACCCGGATCTGATCGCCCGGATCGACGCGCACCAGATACTGCGTTCCCTCGGAACCCGCCGTGACGTATCTGGTCTCGACCTGGAAGTAGCCCTTGACCTTGACCAGGACTTCACCGAGATAGACGAAAATCGATCCGATCCTGAGGTGCGTGGCTGGTTGCACGAAGACCCTCGCGCCATCCATGAAGCTGAGGACGGCGATTGTTTGCGGACCCGTCCAGATCTCGTCGCCGGATTGCAAGTCCATGTTGTCCTGTGCGGGCGAGCGGACCCCCTGGCGCATGAGTTCGACCCCGGTGATCGTCCCACCCTGGACAAGCCGACCATCCTGGACTGCGTTCAGGGTAATCGAGGCACAGCCGCTGAGGCCGAGACAGAAGAGAAGCAGCCAGCCCGCCTTGAAGCACTGCAGCAGCGCCGGGTGGTGCCGGGTGAGGCCTGGATAAGCGTGCCGCTTCATGCGCGTGCCTCCTTGCGTCTTGCTCCGCTGGAAGCGGTCCCGTCGCCGGCGTTTGTTAGCCCCGAGCATCGGGCTTGACCAGAAGCCGCCCTGACCTCTTCGACGTTCCAGCGAGCGCGTCGAACGGTTGACCTGTTGGCGATCAGAGTATATTCGGGCGGAATGGAGAAGGCAATCGTCGCTGCTTGACAGTGTTTGCCGGCCCAAGCCCCCTGTTCAGAGTTCGCCAGCCGCGTAATACTGGCTGCCGGCCAGCGGCGAACTCTGCACGAGGACGC
>DAOMFF010000237.1:0-3049 GCA_035429665.1 Azonexus sp. | reverse complement strand
CGCCTGGATGTCGCGGCGCGTCAGGTCGAGGCCGACGGCATAGCCGAAAATCAGGTCTCTTGCGGCGTCGACCGCGACATTCGCCCCGCCGCTGCCAAGGGCAACGATCAGTTCGACCTCATGGTGCAGGTTTCTGGTCGCCGGCGGGTAGGCGACGCCGATCTCGCCCGCACCGCCGACCACCGCGTCGCCGGGCTTCATGAAGAAGAAGGGCGGCTCGCGCCCCGCGGCCTGATCAGCAGCCCCCATTTCGCGGGCGTGATCCGCATAGTTGCGGCCAACACAATAGACACGACGGACCGGAAAAGAGTCCCCGCCGCCGGCCACCGGGAGTGCGGCAGGAAGATGCGGAGGAAAGACGAAGGCCATGGCAACCCACCCTGTTGAAGTGAAATTAGTCGCCAGTGTGCAATAGTTAATGATGTTGGCGCCAGCCGACTGTTAAAATCGCTTTTGAATGATCGAGGGCACGGTATGGTGAATTCCAGAACATTGCGTTTGAGCGCCCTGAGCGCGGCATTGCTGTCGGCGACCCAGGGCTGGGCCATTGGCCTCGGCGACATCGTGCTGCGCTCGCGTGTGGGCGAACCCTTGCGCGCCGAGGTGCCGATCAACACCGAGCCCGGCGAAACCATCGAAGCGAGTTGTTTCACCCTGGCGCCGCTGGACGGATCCGACCTGCCGGTCATCTCCACCGGGCGGACCAAGCTGATACGCGAGGGCGATCGCTATCGCCTGCTGATCACCGGGAGCAAACCGGTTTCCGAACCCATTTTCCTCATCGGCCTGCGCGCCGGTTGCGGCATTGATCTGCAGCGCGACTACGTGCTGATGCCGCCCGAACCCCTCGTTCTCGCCAGCAGCCCCTCCTCTCCGACCAATGACGTTGATGCGCCAGCCGGCGGCACGCGCGGCCGCGGTGCGGCTAACCAGGAATGGCGTGCCAGCGAAGGCGATACCCTCGAGAGCATCGCGGAGGCGCTGGTCCCCGACAATCTGGCGCAGCAGCGCCGAATGCTGGCTGCACTCAAGCGCGCCAACCCGAAACTGAGCGGCCGTCCCGGTCTCGCCGATGGCACGCCGGTTGCGATACCGGATGTCAGACAGCGCGTTGTAGCGGAGCGGGAAACTGTGCCTGAGCAACGCCCCCGGTTGCGCAGCGAAGAGTCGCCTCCGCCGCCCCCGCCGCCACCAGCACCACCCAAGATCGCGAAGCCGGTGGCCGCGCCCACGGCGGGCGGAGTCGATCGCGTCGTCCTCGGCGCGCCGCCAGCCGAAATCGCGCCGGGCCAGAAGGCCGTACCGGCAAAGGGCAGCCGGGAAGAACTCGACGAGCGCATGCTCAAGGTGCAGGCGACGATCCAGTCACTCAACACGCAGATCGAAGCGCTCGACAGGGCTCTGGCGCTGACCACCGAAGCCATGGCCCTGCAGCAGAAGATGCAGGCCGCCGAGGCCGCCGGCGGCAGTCTGCCAGCCCCGATTGCCAAGCCTGCGGAGCCGCCGCCCGCAGCCAGCGGCAACTGGCTGGAAGTCCTGCTCAGTGCGCTGGCCGGTGGTCTGGTCGCAGTCGGACTCGCCCATTTCCTTGGGCGCCGCCACGAGCGCCGGGCGGAAGATCAGGTGCCGCTCGCCATTGCCGTCCCGGCGCGACCGGCTGCGCCGGCACCCGGGCCGGCACCGCGGGTGGAGCCTGTTGCGTCGCCGGCCGGCACGACCACTGGCGCCGCTCCGGTAGACCTTCATCTGGACGGTTTTTCGCGGCCGCCGGGCGACCTCAGGGCTGTCGACGTCAGGTACAACCAGGATGAAAGCGCCATCGCACTGGCCGAAATCATGCTGTCCTTCGGCCGCCTGGAGGGCGCAACCGAAACACTCGCCCGCCACGTCGAGGAGAGCGCATCGGACAATCCCCGGCCCTGGCTGATGTTGCTTGACCTGTACCGGCGTGGCGGGCTGCGCGCCGACTATACGAAGCTGTTGCCCACCCTCAGGAAAAAATTCAACATGCAGGTGCCAGCGTGGCAGGAATTGGAAGCCCCGGTCTCGGGACTCAAGGCGCTCGAGGACTATGAGCATGTCATCGAACGGTTGACGGCCACATGGGGCACCCAGAACTGTCTGAATTATCTGTACCGGTTGGTCCACGACAACCGCGAGGGTCAGCGCATCGGTTTCCCGCTCGAGGTGGTCGAGGAAATCGTCCTCCTCATGTTGATCCTCGAATCGGGTTACGGCCTGGAGCGCGTCCTCTAGACCGGGTTGTCGAGGTCCACGAACTCGCACTGCAGCCCGCAGTGCCGGTTGATGTGGGTGGCAAGTGCGGCGATGCCGTAGCGCTCGGTCGCGTGATGCCCGCAGGCCAGGTACGCAACCCCGCTCTCGCGCGCCAGATGAACGGTCTGTTCGGAAATCTCGCCGGAAACGAAGGCATCGACGCCGTGCGCGATCGCCTGCTCGAAGTGATCCTGCGCGCCGCCTGTACACCAGCCAATCCTGCGCACCGGGCGCTCGGGATCGCCAATCAGTAGCGGCACGCGTGTCAGCCCGCCGGCAATCTGCGCAGCCAGTTGGCCGGCGGTCGTCGGGACGGCGACGCTGCCCAGCCAGGCGATGTCTTGGTCGCCGAAACGCCCGTCCGGCAGCCAGCCAAGACGCGCCGCAAGCATCGCATTGTTGCCGAGATCGGGATGCGCATCGAGCGGCAGATGGTACGCAAGGAGGCTGATGTCATTGGCGAGCAGGGTTTTCAGGCGCTGCCGGCGGATGCCCGTGACCCGTCCATCCTCGCCCTTCCAGAAGTAACCGTGATGAACGATAACGGCGTCCGCGCCGCGCGCCACGGCAACATCGAGCAGCGCCTGACTGGCGGTAACACCGGCAACGATACGCGTAACCTCGGCGCGTCCTTCCACTTGCAGTCCGTTTGGGCAATAATCGCGAAACTTCGCGGGCTGCAGCAGCCCATCCAGATACTTCACCAATTGTTCTCGGTTCATCGACACGGTCTTTCATGCGCAGGTTGTGGCTGATTTTTGCACAAACGGTA
>DAOMFF010000236.1:0-3057 GCA_035429665.1 Azonexus sp. | reverse complement strand
CCTGCGAACCGTTGAACTCGCTGTGCATCACGCCGCGACCGGCGCTCATGCGCTGTACGTCGCCGGGGCGGATCACCGAGCTCGTGCCGGTGGAATCCTTGTGCGCCAGCTCGCCGTCGAGCACGTAGCTCAGGATTTCCATGTCGCGATGGCCGTGCGTGGCAAAGCCGCCGCCGGGCGCCACCCGGTCCTCGTTGATGACGCGCAGTGCGCCGAACTGGACGTGCTGCGGGTCCCAGTAATCGGCGAATGAAAACGAATGATGCGAGCGCAGCCAGCCGTGGTCGGCATAGCCGCGGTCAGCGGCCCGTCGCAGTTCGCGCATGTCACACCTCCGCATCGGACAAGTCGCGCACAGTGGGGGCGCGCGGGCTGGAAATAAAGGTGCTGCCTGCCGACACCCACCCACTCACCTTATGTGTTGAAGGGTAACGGCTACACCTATGTTTCGCCGCCGCTCTTCGGGGGGGTGCTTCTTGCTGGAACTCCCGGAGGAATCCTTGTAGCGCGCGACAGGGCGAACGGTGGGAACCGACCCAAAGCCTCAACCCGGCTTACTCCGAAGCAGACACTCCGGCCGCTGATGACGCAGAGTCGGCAACGGCCCGGCGCGGGCCGCATGCCTGCGCGCAGGCCGGTCAGCATCGCCAGACAGCTATTGGCTTGACAGGCGCGAAGGCGGCAGCCGTCGGCGCCAACTCAAGGACGAAAGCAGAGCCTTTTCAGCGCTACAGCTGTTCCTGCATTCCGATCAGCGCCAGGCTCTGACCCCACGTCCGGTAGATTCCGGAGAGCAGCAACAGCATGCTCGCGCCTGCGACGGCGAACGGGCCGAAAGCCGCTCCAGCGATCAGCCCTGCCCCGCCGGAGGTCAGGCTGACGCTGGCGGCGAGTGGAACCAGAATGACGCCACTCGGCCCATCCGACGGCCATGGCACCAGCGCGATCATGCTTTGAAGCAACACGCCGCCGAAGCTGTACAACGCCGGCGTCATCGAGGCGCGCGCGATGTCCATCGTCCGGGACGTCGGCAATCCGTTGCCGAGCGTGACCACGACGAACAGCAACCCCACGAGCGTCGCCGCAGCCGACCCGGTCATGCCGAAGAAATCGCTCCAGTCCTTCAGCATCGGATGATTCCCGCTGATCAAGTAAGACGGGCGCCGAGGCGCCCGTCGATGAGTCTTGCCAGTGCGATCACGGCTGCAGTTCGATCTCTCCGGGCCGCCAGGTCTTGTCGAACCAGGGTTCCAGCGGACCGTAGAGGCGAAGGATCATGAACCAGCCCTTGCCGGGGATCGTCTGCACCCAGTTGTTCTCCATGCCCTTCGGCGCCCTGGGTCCGAAGTAGACATCCACCGAGCCGTCCGCATTGACCTTGATGTTCTTGTTCTGGCTGCTGACGCTCGGAGCCTTCTGGTCGGTCTGCACCATCGAACGCGTCTGGTTGTCGTAGACGATGACCGACCAGAAATCCTTTACCGGCACGTTCGGCGGCAGGCGCAGCTTGTAGGTCTTGCCGCCATCGAAGGGGTTGCCCTGCGCATCCTGCACCGACCACGGATATTGCGACCCCCGGCCGACCATCTTCTCCTCCATCGCAGGCGTCACGCCCGTGGCGAAGTAATAGTAGAAGGCCGCGCCATCGAGATTGCTGACGCCGGGCGCCACTTCGAACTTGTAGCCGCCGAAGAACGGCAGGCGCCAGGCACTGTTCGGATAGAAGTACGCCTCGTTCGAGCGGATCTTGAACGCGATGGTCCGCGCAGTCACGGCGCCGATGCTCGCGGCGTCGGTCAGGATCTTCTTCATCCGCTCGTCGGGATTGAACGGCTGGCCCTTGACGATGCCGATCGAGGCAAACAGCCCCAACGTCGTTGGATCGGAACCTCCCGCCGGCTCTTCCTGGATGACCTGGTTCAGCAGACCCCAGAACGAATAATCGCCGGGCGCGACGAAGTTGGACGGGACCCCCGAGCCGTTGACGAAATTCATCGGCGGCGGGTTCGCGGCGTCGGCCAGGCAATAGATCCGCAGGTTCTTCTTGACCGACTCGACGCCGGGCCGCGTCGATCCGTCCACGACGAAAGCGCGGAACACCAGCCAGTTGCCGAACGTGCTCGGCCGCACGACGTTGTACCCAGGCGGGACGTCGCCCGTGTATCCGGGCGGCAGCAGCAGGTACTTCCCGCCTTCGCCCTTGTCGGCCCCGGTGATGCCGACGTCGGCCACCCACTTGTACCAGAAGTCGTTGACCAGCCCGAGCACCTTGGGCGGGATCTCGGCGACCACCGGCCCCTTGCTGGTGTCGACCCAGATGAAGTTGTAGATCGTGTTGTCGTTGGCCGTCAGTTCGACGGTCATAGGGTCGACCAGGTCTTCCCAGATCACGTCGGTCTGGTTATCGGGGCCAAACTTGCGTATGGAATCGCGCATGCCCGCCTGGTTGACGATGGGGAGCGCCAGCAGGTACGCCTGCAGCGCCCGCGAACGGTCCAGGTTGTCGTAGATCTTGTCGACGGTCTCGGCCGACGGGTAGCCATAGTCCAGGTTCAAGGTCCCGATGGACGACTCGATCCTGTCGGGCACGGCGACACCCGGCGCGAAAGGCGTCGTCATCTTGTAAGTCTGTGCGGAAGCCGTCGCGGTGAACGCGACGGCGAGAATCGCGCCCAGCAGTACATGTCTCGTCATGATCTCCTCTCCCGATGCGCCAAGGGTGCGTCCCGTGACGCCCAAAGTTGGACCGGGGACGCTAACAGACCGTCGAGCATCAAACTTTGCAAATCCGGCCCTGCAATTGGCCGACACGGAGAGCCTCCGCCTACAATGATCCGCTCCGATCGAGCCCGGCACCTCCCGGTCCGGTTGGCAGCCGGGAGCTTGCCGGATGACCAGATCAACGCAGCCCATCGCCGACAGGCCCTTCGCCAGGAGACAGCACCGCGCGCGAGATGTCGTTGGCCCAGAGTCGCCGCCGCGCAGCCAAGTACCCGCTGCCGGCGACGGCGAGGTCAGGATCGGTCCTGTCGCTGCGATTCCAGGCCTCTTGAGGAA
>DAOMFF010000235.1:0-3065 GCA_035429665.1 Azonexus sp. | reverse complement strand
GCGACTATGCCCGCTTGCCGGCGCCGGAGGTTGCCGCCCTCGATCTCAATGCGCTTATCAGCGAGGTGCTGGGCCTCTACGAGAGTTCGTCGGCGGCCATCGAGGCCCGTTTTGCCGCGGGTTTGCCCCAGGTGCTTGGGGACTCGACGCAGTTGCGGCAGATCATCCACAATCTCTTGCGCAATTCGGAGGATGCCCTCGAAGGGCGCCATGGAATCATCAAGATCGTCACCGAGCGCGCCGGGCGCCACGCACGGCTGCTCATATCGGACAACGGTCCGGGATTTCCGGTCGAGCTGTTGCCGCGCATCTTCGAGCCCTATGTCACCACCAAGGCCCGCGGTACCGGTCTGGGACTGCCCATCGTCAGGAAGATTGTCGACGAACATCAGGGCACCATCGAAATCAGCAATGCACCGGAGGGTGGTGCGCGGATCGACATCCGCCTGCCCCTGGTGAAGGAGGAAGACAAACATGTCAATCATTCTGGTCGTTGACGACGAGGTCGGCATCCGCGAACTGCTCTCGGAGATCCTGATCGACGAGGGCTACGATGTCCGGCTGGCCGAGCACGCCACCGCGGCGCGCCGGGTGCGCGGCGAGCTGCGCCCCGACCTGGTGCTGCTCGATATCTGGATGCCCGATACCGACGGCATCTCGCTGCTCAAGGAGTGGCATGCCGCTGGCCATCTCAACATGCCGGTCGTGATGATGTCCGGGCACGGGACGATCGACACGGCAGTCGAGGCCACCCGCTTCGGCGCCTTCGATTTTCTCGAGAAGCCGATTGCCTTGCAGAAGTTGCTGGCGACCGTGCAGAAGGCGATCAAGCACGACAACCTGTCACAGCGTCCGCCGCTGACCCTGGACGTATTCGCGCGCTCGTCCATGGCCAAGGAATTCAGGCGGCGGCTGGAACAGGCGGCGGCCAAGACGCCGTTGCTGTTGCTCAAGGGGGCGACGGGCGGAATGGCGGAAATCTGCGCCCGGACCTTGCAGGCGCCACGCTCGCCGTGGCTTGATCTGTCCGGGCTGAGCAGCGCCTTGACCACGGAAATGCTGGAAAAGGTCAGCGGCGGGACGCTCTTCGTTCCCGACCTGGCGGCACTCGGCAAGATGCAGCAGATGAATCTGGCGTTCGCGGTCGACCGTCTGGAACGCATGAATTTGCGGCTGATCGCAGCCACCGCCACACCGCTAGCGACACTGGCCGAGGCGGGCTGGGACAGCAAGTTGCTGACGCGGCTCGGCGACATCTGGGTCGCCATGCCGTCGTTGGTCGGGCATGGCGACGAGTTGCCGGAAATCGCCGGTTTGCTCCTGACCAACTTTGTCGAGCGCGGAGAGGTGCAGCCGCGGCGCTTCTCGACAGGCGCGCTCAATGCCTTGCGCAGCGTGTCCTGGAGCAGTGTCAGTGAAGCGCACTGGAACGAACTCTTCGCCCTGGTGCGCAATCTGGCGCTGACAGCGCTCGACGAGGAAATCTCCGCGGAGGACGTCAGTCGAGTGGCGCCGCGGGAAGAGGAGGGAAATCAGGAGCTGGCCTCGCTGCTGCCACTGCTTGATCAGCCGTTGCGCGAGGCGCGTGATGCCTTCGAGAAGCTCTATTTCGAACACCATCTGCGGCTCGAGGCGGGCAACATGACCAAGCTGGCCGAGCGCTCGGGTCTCGAGCGAACCCATCTCTACCGCAAGCTCAAGCAACTGGATGTCAGGCTCGGCAAGCGCGGAGACGAATAAGAAGGCGAAATTCCAGGAACGGAACAGGGGGGAAATCATGAAAATAATCATTCTTGGCGCGGGCCAGGTCGGCGCGAGCGTCGCCGAAGGCCTCGTTTCGGAAAAGAACGACATAACGATGGTCGATTACGACGGCGAGCGTCTCGCCCAGTTGCAGGATCGTTTCGACCTGCGCACGGTGGTTGGCAACGCGGCGGCGCCTTCGGTGCTGCGCAGCGCCGGTGCCGAAGATGCCGACCTGCTGATCGCCGTGACCCAGAGCGACCAAGCGAACCTAGTCGCCTGCAAGCTGGCGCACACCGTCTTCAACGTGCCGACGCGCCTTGCGCGCTTGCGCTCTCTCGACTTTCTGGATGACGCCGAACTGCTGTCAACCGCAAACTTTGCCGTGGACTTCGCGCTTTGCCCGGAACAGGTGATTACGGACTATATCGGGCGCCTGATCGAATTCCCTGAGGCGCTGCAGGTTCTCACCTTTGCCTCCGGACGTGTCAGTCTCGTTGCCGTGCGTGCCCTCGAGGGCGGCGCGCTGGTCGGCAAGCCGATCAAGGACTTGCGCAAGCTCCTGCCGCTGGAGATGGATGCCCGGATTGCGGCAATCTTCCGCCGCGATCAGCCCGTGGTGCCGGAAGGTGGCACGGTGGTCGAGGCCGGGGACGAGGTTTTCGTCCTTGCCGCTACCGAACATATCCGCCCCGTACTGCATCAGTTGCGGCGGATGGTTACCCCGGTGCGGCGGATCATGATCGCCGGCGGCGGCAACATCGGCTTGCGCGTGGCCAAGTCACTGGAAAAGCGCTACGACGTCAAGGTCATCGACAATAACCCGCGGCGCGCCGAACTCGTTGCCGGCGAGCTCCACAAGACACTGGTCCTGCTCGGCGACGCGACAGACGAGGACCTGCTGGTTCAGGAAAACATTTCCGACATGGACCTCTTCATCGCGGTGACCAACGACGAGGAAGACAACATCATGTCGGGGAGTCTGGCCAAGCGCCTGGGCTGCAAGCGTGTGGTGGCGCTGATCAACCGTCGCGCCTACGCCGAGATGATCGAGGGCGGGCCGATAGATATCGGGATATCCCCGGCCCACGTCTCGATCGGCAGCTTGCTGGCCCATGTCCGGCAGGGCGACGTCGCCGAGGTGCACTCGCTGCGCCGCGGCGCAGCGGAGGCTCTGGAGATCGTCGCGCATGGCGATGCCAAGACCTCCAAGGTGGTCGGCAAGCGGATCGACCAGATCGACTGGCCGGCGGGGGTGACGGTAGCAGCGCTGGTGCGCAACCTCGACAAGATCGTGACTGTCGGCCAGAGCGAAAACTGGA
>DAOMFF010000234.1:0-3072 GCA_035429665.1 Azonexus sp. | reverse complement strand
TTGGCCCGTCCAACTTCCTTGGCCGCGCCTATCAGCAGGTGCCGATCGCCATCACGGTCGAAGGCGCCAACATTCTCACCCGCTCGCTGATCATCTTCGGGCAAGGGGCTATCCGCTGCCATCCCTACCTGCTGCCCGAAATGCACGCCGCGCACAATGCGGATGCGCGTCAGGGTCTGGTCGATTTCGACAGGGCGCTGTGGGGGCATATCGGCTACACGATCAAGAACGGCTTCCGCGCCCTGTGGCTCGGCATGACCGGTTCGCACTTCGTCGGCGTCAATGTTGACGTGGGGCCGGAAGTCCGCCGCTACTACCAGCAGATGACGCGTTTCTCCGCCGCCTTTGCCTTCCTGGCGGACATCTCCCTGCTGGTGTTGGGCGGCAGTGTCAAGCGTCGCGAAAAGCTTTCGGCGCGTCTTGGCGATATCCTGGCCCAGATGTACCTGATCTCGTGCACGCTGAAGCGCTTTGAAACCGACGGTCGCCAAGCCGCCGACCTGCCGCTGGTGGACTGGGCGATCTGGGATGCCATGTACAAGGCGCAGGAAGCGTTCGATGGCGTCATCGCCAATTTCCCGAACCGCTTCATCGGCGCCTTCCTGCACCGGAGCATCTTCCCGTGGGGTCACCCGTATGTCGTGCCCTCCGACGATCTCGGCCACAAGGTTGCGAAGCTGCTGATCGAGCCGTCGGAAGCCCGCGACCGCCTGACCGCCGAGTGCTTCCTGCCGCTGACCGAGAGCGAACCGGCCGGCGCCATCGAACTGGCGCTGGTCGCGACGATCGAGGCCGAGGCGATCGACGCCAAGATCCGCGACGCCGAGAAGGC
Source organism: Azonexus sp. (assembly GCA_035429665.1). Classification (GTDB taxonomy): domain Bacteria; phylum Pseudomonadota; class Gammaproteobacteria; order Burkholderiales; family Rhodocyclaceae; genus Azonexus. The sequence goes on along the minus strand of DAOMFF010000234.1, from coordinate 2,240 downwards.
CGGACGCTTCGCCAACAACCCGCTGGCCAATGTCCGTGACATCGCGATTGCCGCTGCTGAATGCGGCGTCATCACGGCCGCCGAGTTCGAGAAATTGAAGCGGCGCAACGTGCTGCGCGACATCGTCGTGCATGTCGATGACTTCCCGTTCGACTTCAACGTGGCGACGGCCAACAAGCCGACGCTGGAGCGCAAGGCGGCCTGATGAAGACGATCTACGTGGTGGACGGCGCGCGAACGCCGTTCCTCAAGGCGCGCAGCGGCCCCGGACCGTTCGCTGCGTCCGATCTGGCGACCCAGGCCGGGCGCAGCCTGTTGCTGCGCCAGCCTTTCGCTCCGGAAGATCTCGACGAGGTCATCCTCGGTTGCGCGGCGCCTTCACCCGACGAAACCAATATCGGGCGGATGGTTGCACTGCGTCTCGGCTGCGGCAACAAGGTGCCCGGCTGGACGGTGATGCGCAACTGCGCCAGCGGCATGCAGGCGCTCGATTCGGCGATTGCCAACATCCAGTGCGGCCGCTCCCATCTGGTCCTGGCCGGAGGCGTCGATGCGCTTTCGCATGCACCGCTGCTGTATTCCGACGCGATGGTGCGCTGGTTCGCCGGCATGATGGCGACGAGGACCACCGGCCAGAAGGCCGGTCATTTCGTCAAGCTCCGCCCGGCGGCGCTGTTGAGTCCCGTCATCGGCCTGATGAAGGGTCTGACCGACCCGGTCGTCGGGTTGCTGATGGGCCAGACGGCGGAGAATCTGGCGTGGAAGTTCGGCATCGACCGGCAACGGATGGACGAGTTCGCCGTCCGCAGCCACCTGCGCGCCTTGGCCGGCCGCAGCGCGGGACACTTCGCCGAGATCGTTCCGCTGGTTGACGACAAGGGCAAGGTCTACGCCGAAGATGATGGCGTGCGTCCCGATGCCAGCATGGCCGGCATGGCCAAGCTGAAGCCGTTCTTCGACAAGAAGTACGGCAACATTACCGCTGCCAACAGCTCGCAGATCACCGATGGCGCGGCGATGCTGATTCTGGCTTCGGAAGAGGCCGTCAGGAAATGGAATCTCGCGCCGCTCGGCCACATCGTCGACAGCGAGTGGGCCGGCCTCGATCCGGCGCAGATGGGCCTCGGCCCGGTGCATGCGGCGACGCCGATCCTGCAACGCCACGGCCTCGGTCTCAACGATCTCGATGCCTGGGAAATCAACGAGGCCTTCGCCGCCCAGGTCCTGGGCTGCATCGAGGCGTGGAAGTCGGACGACTACTGCCGCGAGCAGCTCGGTCTGCCGGGCGCCGTCGGCGCTCTCGACGAGTACAAGCTGAACGTCGATGGCGGCGCCGTCGCCATCGGCCACCCGGTCGGCGCCTCGGGCGCCCGGATTGTTCTCCATCTGCTGCATGTCCTGCGCGAAAAGCAGGCGAAGCGTGGCATCGCCACCATCTGCATCGGCGGCGGCCTCGGCGGGGCAATGCTGGTCGAAGCTGGAGTCTGAACAATGTCTGATCTGAATCTGCAACACTGGCGTATTGACGTCGACGCCGAAGGAATCACCTGGGCGACTCTCGACAAGGCGGGTGAATCAACCAACTCGCTGTCGCGGGCGGTCATGGACGAACTTGGCCGGGTGCTCGACGAACTCGACCGCCAGCCGCCGAAGGCGTTGATCTTCCGTTCCGGAAAGAGTGCAGGTTTCATCGCCGGCGCCGACATCCAGGAGTTCACCCAGCTCGATAGCGCCGAAAAAGGGCGCGAACTGGTCGAGCGCGGCTGGAACCTGTTCAATCGTCTGGCTGCCGTGCGCTACCCGACGCTGGCGCTGGTCCGCGGTCACTGCCTCGGTGGCGGCCTCGAACTGGCGCTGGCGTGCCGCTACCTGCTGGCAGTCGACGAGCCGGGCACGAAGATGGGTCTGCCGGAAGTCATGCTCGGCATCTTCCCCGGCTGGGGCGGCATGCTGCGCCTGCCGGAGCGGGTCGGTCCCGCCGCCGCGGTGGACATGATGCTGACCGGTAAGACGATCGACGCGAAGCGCGCCCGGCGCATGGGACTGGCCGACGATGCGGTGCCGCCGCGCGTCATGGAGCGCGCCGCCCAGATGATGGTCCTGTCCAACGCGCCGCGTCATCAATTGCCAGCGATGCAGAGACTGCTCAACGGTCCGCTCAAGAGCGTGGTTGCCAACGGCGCGCGCAAGCAGGTCGCCAGGCGCGCGCGGCCGCAGCATTACCCGGCGCCGTACGCGAT
>DAOMFF010000233.1:0-3077 GCA_035429665.1 Azonexus sp. | reverse complement strand
CTCTGGCACGCCCAGCCATTTCGCGAGATTCGCCCTGACTGGTGCCGGCGCTGGCCGTCGCTGACTTACGACCTGCTGGCGCTTGACGATGGCGAACAAGCCCGGCTTGCCGACGATGGGAAGGCCGCGGCGGCCTTTATTGCCCGTCACGTTCCCGAGGTCGCGGTGCTGCCTGAACTGGCCGATGTGGCTGCCGGTCGGAAATCCTCCTTCGAGGACCATGACCGGTTCTGGGACCGGGATATCCCCGGGCGCAAGCGGGCGCAGATCGCCGCGTTTGTCGCGGAGGTCCATGGGGCGGGCCTTCCCGTGGTCGACTGGTGCGGTGGCAAGGGGCATCTGGGACGGCTGCTGGCCAGGCAATGGAAGGTCCGCGTGAGCACGCTGGACATTGATCCGGCGCTGTGTGCGGTTGGCCAGGATCTGGCCGCACGCGCCGGGGTCGCGCAGGACTTCGTGGTGGCTGACGTGACCTTAACAACCGGCGCGCGTCTGGATCGTGGCCGGCACGCGGTGGCGCTGCATGCCTGTGGCCATCTGCACCGCGCGCTGGTCATGCGCGCCGCTCCGTCGGGTCTGGCCGCGCTGGATGTGGTGCCTTGTTGTTACCATCGCGGGATCGAAGGAAACTACCGTGCGCTTTCGGGGCCGTTGCTGACGGTTGTCAGTGGCGACGACGCCAGGTTGGCGGTGACGGAAGCGGTGACTGCAGCGCCGCGCCGGGTGTGTCAGCGCGACCGGGAAATGGCGTGGAAACTGGGATTCGATGCGTGGCGCCGCCGGCAAAGCGGCGGCGACGGATATCGCAGTTTCCGGCCGGTGCCCGCGGCCTGGTCACGCGGCAGCTTCGGCGAATTCATGCAACTGATGGCGCAGCGCGAGAAGCTGGTGGCCCCCGCAGCGAGCGATATGGATGAATTCGAGCGCCGTGGCTGGCAGCGGCAGCGCGAGGTCATGCGACTCTCCATCGTGCGCCACGCCTTCCGGCGTCCGCTCGAGGTCTGGCTGGCGCTCGATCTCGCCGTCCGGCTCGAGAACGACGGCTACGCCGTGCGCCTTTGCCGTTTCTGCGAGCGCCGGTTGACGCCGCGCAACCTGCTCATTTCGGCGCGCCTGGACTGAACAGGAAATCGGCCAGATCGGCCGGATGGTCGGCGATGAAATCGGCGCCCCAGCCATCCAACGGACCGCCGTCCCCCAGATAGCCGTAGGACACGGCCGCCGTCAGGGTTCCGGCGGCCTGCCCGGCAACGATGTCGCGGCGGTCATCGCCGACGTACAGCGTGCGCCGTGGCGAGCAGCCGAGCAACGCGCAGGCATGCAGGATCGGCAGTGGCGATGGCTTGGCTGCGGCGGTGGTATCGCCGCTGACCACGCATTGCGTGCGCGGGCTGAGCCCGAGCGCCGCGACCAGCGGATCGGTATAGCGCGCACGCTTGTTGGTGACGATGCCCCAGGCGAGCCTCTGCGCTTCCAGCGCATCGAGGAGCGCCGGGATTCCGTCAAAGAGCGTCGACAACTCGCACAATCGGCCGGCGTAGATTTCGAGAAAACGGGAGGAGAGGCGCGCGTAATCTCCGTGGGTGGGGTCAATGGCGAAAGCCTTGCCGAGCAGTCCGCGCACGCCCTGCGAGGTATGCGGACGCAGGCTGGAAAAGGCCTGTTGCGGTCGACCTTCCTCCGCCAGCAGAATACCCATTGCGCCGCACAGGTCTGGCGCGGTATCCGCCAGCGTGCCGTCAAGGTCGAAAAGTACCGCGTCAAACACCACGTGTGGTGCGCACCAGATAATTCACGTCGGTATCACGGTCAAGCGCATAGTGCCGGGTCAGCGGGTTGTAGGTCATGCCGATCAGTTCATCCGGCTCGAGGCCGGACTGCTTGCACCAACGCGTGAGTTCGGAGGGCTTGATGAATTTGGCGAAATCGTGCGTGCCCCTGGGCAGCATCTGCAGGATGTACTCGGCGCCGATTACCGCCAGCAGATAGGATTTTGGATTGCGGTTGATTGTCGAGAAGAACACCTGACCGCCGGGTTTGACCAAGCGGGCACAGGATTCGACGATGCTCGCCGGATCGGGGACGTGCTCGAGCATTTCCAGGCAAGTCACGGCATCGAAGGCGCCGGGCATATCCTCGGCCATCTGCTCGGCGGACACCTTCCGGTAATCGACCTTCTGCCCGCTTTCCAGCAGGTGAAGCCGGGCAACGCCGAGCGGCTTCTCCGAGAGGTCGATCCCGGTGACTTCGGCGCCACGGACGGCCATGCCCTCGGAGAGCAGGCCGCCGCCGCAGCCGACATCGAGTACGCGCTTGCCAAGCAGTCCGATGGCTCCGTCTATCCAGTCGAGGCGCAGCGGATTGATGTCGTGCAGTGGCTTGAACTCGCTGTTCGGGTCCCACCAGCGATGGGCAAGGTCGCCGAATTTTTCAAGTTCGGCTGGATCGGCATTGAGCATGATTCGGCCTGGAGCGTTAGTTTGCAGGATTGAAAAGAAAAAGCCCTGCCGAAGCAGGGCTTTTCACTTAAGCGCGGTGGCTTACTTGGTGCCGATGATTTCGATGTCGGCGCGACGGTCCGGCTGCAGGCACTGGATCAGAGCCTTGGTCACGGCCTTGCCCTTGCACTTGTCGCCGGTGACCGGCTGGCTCGGGCCCTTGCCTTCGGTATAGACACGGTTGGCTTCGATGCCCTTGGACACCAAGTAGGTCTTGACGGCGGCAGCGCGACGCTCGGAGAGGCCCTGGTTGTGCTTCAGGGAACCGATGCGGTCGGTGTGGCCGACAACCAGGATCACTTCGAGCTTGATGGCGCCAGCCTTGGCGACCAGTTCGTCGAGCTTGGCCTTGCCTTCGGGGCGCAGGACGGCCTTGTCGAAGTCGAACAGGGCGTCGGCGGCAACGGTGATCTTCTCGCCGGTCGGCTTCGGCGCGGCAGCTGCAGGCGGAGCCGGCGGTTCGCAGACTTCCTTCGGCAGCAGGTCCTTGTCGCACTGGCAGCCGGCCGGATCCTTGGCGGCCGCCGCCGGGGTCCAGTAGCCGGTCCGCCAGCAGAGGCCGAAGCCGCTCAGGGCGAC
>DAOMFF010000232.1:0-3086 GCA_035429665.1 Azonexus sp. | reverse complement strand
CGTGGCATGCCCACTTCAAGACCCCGGAATGGCTGTCGGCGCTGATCGCCAAGGGTGCGCTCGGCCAGAAGACCCGCTGCGGCATCTTCCGCAAGCAGGGCCGCGATATCCAGGTGCTCGATGTCGGCATGCAGGATTACCGGGTCTCGGCTGGCACCATCGCCGATGAAGTCGGCGAAATCCTCAAGATCAGAAATCCGGCCGAGAAGTTCGCCGCGCTGCGTGCCTCGGCGCACCCGCAGGGCCAGTTCCTGTGGGCCATCTTCCGCGATATCTTCCACTACGCCGCCGTCCATCTCGAAAACGTCGCCGACAACGCCCGTGATCTCGACCTCGCCATGCGCTGGGGCTTCGGCTGGGCGCAGGGTCCGTTCGAGACCTGGCAGGCCGCCGGCTGGTCCGCCATCGCGCAGGCGATCGCCGCCGACATCGCCGCCGGCAAGGCGATGAGCGATGCCCCGCTGCCCGGCTGGGCACTGGAAGCCGGGCGTACCGGCGTGCATACGCCGCAGGGTTCGTATTCCGCGAGCCGCAATGCCTACGCCGCGCGTTCCGCGCTGCCGGTCTACCAGCGCCAGTTGTTCCCCGAGCGCGTGCTCGGCGAAGGCGCCGCGACCCCGGAAAAGTCCGGCGAGACGCTGTACGAGAATGACGGTGTCCGCCTGTGGAAGCTTGCTGCGGTCGACGCCGGAATCGGCATCATTTCCTTCAAGTCCAAGATGCACAGCGTCGGCAACGAGGTCATGGACGGCCTGATCGCCGCCGTGCGCCAGGCCGAGCAGACGCTCGATGGCGTGGTGATCTGGCACGAGGCGCCGTTTGCTGTCGGCGCCAACCTGCAACAGGTCGGCGAGGCCTGCGCGGGTGGCCACTTCGATCTGCTCGAGCGGACCGTCGAAAAGTTCCAGCGCGCCTCGCAGATCCTCAAGTACGCGCAGGTGCCGACGGTGGCCGCGGTGCAGGGCATGGCCCTCGGCGGCGGTTGCGAATTCGTCATGCACTCCGCCAAGCGCGTGCTGGCGCTGGAAAGTTATGTCGGTTTGGTCGAGGCCGGTGTCGGCCTGATCCCGGCCGGCGGCGGCTGCAAGGAATTCGCCGTGCGTGCCGCGGACTGGGCTGCCCAGTCGGCGACGCCGGGTGAGCTCTTCGATTTCCTGCAGCCGGTGTTCCAGAACATCGCCATGGCCAAGGTTGCCAAGAGCGCGCTCGAAGCGATCGACATGGGCTTTGCCCGGCCTTCCGACACGATCCTGTTCAATGCCAACGAACTGTTGTTCGTGGCGATCCGCGAAGCGCGGGCCATGGCCGATGCCGGCTACGCCCCGCCGCTGATGCCGCGCGCCATTCCGGTTGCCGGCCGCAACGGCATCGCGACGCTGGAGATGATGCTGGTCAACATGAAGGAAGGCGGCATGATCTCCGCTCACGATTACCGGGTGGCCAAGGCTGCCGCGACCGCCCTGTGCGGTGGCGACATCGAAACCGGCGCACTGGTCGATGAGGAATGGCTGATCACTGTCGAGCGCCAGCTCTTCGTCGAACTCCTCAAGACCCCGGAAACCCAGGCGCGCATCAAGCACATGCTGGAAACCGGCAAGCCGCTCCGCAACTGATTCAGGCCAAGGAACCAATCATGACCAAACAAATTCAGGACGCCTACATCGTAGCCGCCACCCGTCTGCCCGTGGCCAAGCGCAACGGCATGTTCAGGTACGTGCGGCCGGACGACATGCTGGCTTACGTCATCAAATCCGTTGTCGCCCAGGTACCGGAAATCGATCCGGCCCGCATCGGCGACGTCATCGTCGGCTGCGCCATGCCGGAAGCCGACCAGGGCATGAACGTCGCCCGCATCGGCCTGCTGCTGGCCGGTCTGCCGATTACGGTGCCGGGCATCACGATCAACCGCTTTTGCTCCTCCGGGGTGCAGGCGGTCGCCGATGCCGCCAACCAGATCCGCCTCGGCCTGGCCGACGTGATGATCGCGGGCGGTACCGAGTCGATGACCGTGATGCCGCAGATGATGGGCAACAAGATGTCGATGAACCCGGCCATCTTCGGCAAGGAGGAAAACATCGCCATCGCTTACGGCATGGGCCTGACCGCCGAAAGGGTGGCAAACCAGTGGAAGATCAGCCGCGAGGCGCAGGATGCCTTTGCGTTGGCCTCGAACCAGAAGGCCTGCGCGGCAATCGCCGCCGGTCACTTCAAGGCCGAAACGACGCCTTACCCCATCCGCGAGAACCTGCCCGACCTCAAGACCGGTCAGGTCAAGGTACGCGAGCGCATCGTCGAGCATGACGAAGGCCCGCGCGCCGATGCCTCGCTGGAAAAGCTGGGCAAACTGCGCCCGGTCTTCCATGCGCGCGGTTCGGTGACCGCCGGCAACTCGTCGCAGATGTCCGACGGCGCCGCCGCGGTGATGCTGGTGTCGGAAAAGGTGCTCAAGGAACACAACCTGACCCCGCTGGCCCGCTTTGCCGGTTTCGCCGTCGGTGGCGTGGCGCCGGAGATCATGGGCATCGGCCCGATCGCGGCGATCCCCAAGGTGCTGGCCCAGGTCGGCATCAAGCAGGACGATCTCGACTGGATCGAGCTCAACGAAGCCTTCGCCGCGCAGTCGCTGGCGGTGATGAACGAACTGGGCATCAATCCCGAGAAGGTCAACCCGCTGGGCGGCGCCATCGCCCTCGGCCACCCGCTGGGCGCCACCGGCGCCATCCGCATCGCCACGGTCGCGCATGGTCTCAAGCGCACCGGCGGCAAGTACGGGATGGTGACGATGTGCATCGGCACCGGCATGGGCGCGGCGGGGATCATCGAGGCGCTCTGAGCAGTGAGATCCGCCTGGCTTGCGCATGTTCCGCTAGCTGGGCGGACGCGAATGACGGGGATGGGTGACAGCCTCCATCCCGTTTTTCGTGGCGCCGGTCTGCGGAACGGGATCGTGCCTGTCATGTCCAGTTGAATGCTTGGCACGGGTCGTAGCATACTGTGGCTGAGCGGACAGTCCATGTCGCCGACACGAACCGGTTCCGTAACGAAGCAATGACAGGAGAGACAAAGTGATTTCACGTTCCATGCAA
>DAOMFF010000231.1:0-3087 GCA_035429665.1 Azonexus sp. | reverse complement strand
TCGGCGTCGACCGCAACAGATGCCTTGGCGGCGACTGCCATGCCGGATGATCGGCGGCGGCAGGCTACGTTATAGTTTCGACTCTGCCTTCGCCGGCCCGACTCCTTGCCCGCCCCAAGACCCCGATGAAACCGACGCCCTGCCCTTCCTGCCGGCAAACCATGGTCAAGCACCGCTTCGAGCGGCTGCAGCATGGTGAAGTCGTGCTTGACCTCTGCTTCCCGTGCCAGGGCATCTGGTTCGACGAGTTCGAAAGCGCGCAGATCACGCCGGGCGGCATCATCGAGTTGTTCAGGCTGATCCACGAACACCGCGACGCCCAGCGCCTGCCCTTGCGCGATCCGCTGCATTGTCCGCGCTGCAACGACAGGCTGTTGCACGGGCTGGATGTCGCCAGGCCTGGCGGCAAGTTCAATTACCACCGCTGCCTGCAGAAGCACGGGCGCTTCACGACCTTTGCCCAGTTCATGATCGAAAAGGGCTTCGTCAGGCAGTTGACCGCGGCCGAGATCGGCCAGCTGGCCGTCAAGGTCGCCACCATTCGCTGCAGCGGTTGCGGCGCGCCGGTCGATATCCGCAAGGATCACGCCTGCACCCATTGCCGCTCGCCAATCGCCATTCTCGACCCGGCCGCGGTCGAACAGGCGCTGGCACGCTATCAACAGGCCGAGGTCAAACGAACGACAGTGGATGTGGAAGCGCTGGGTGACGCCATCGTTATGCGCGAGCGCGACAAGTCCCGCCGCCAGCGCGAAAGCAAGGCGGATGCCCTCGATTCCCTCGACATCGGCGACCTGCTCGTCTCAGGAGTGGAAATGGCCTGGAAGTTGTTCCGCCATTGAGCGCCGGCAGACCCGCAACTTCCGGCCGGCAGCGTTCCGTGGCCTTGGTGGAGTTCCTGGTTCAGGGTGAAGCCGGCACGGTCGGACCCAGCGAGACGTTGGCGTCCATGATCGGGCCGTGCTGACCGGGGAAGGAAGCGAAAAATCACGCGCGGATCTCGAGCAGGCTTTCGTCCCAGGCGGCATGCTTTTCCAGTCCGACCAGATTGGCCACGGTCGCGGCGATGTTGGACAACCCGGCCGTGTCGGTCTGCTTCAGGCCCAGCCTGCCGCCGCTGACATTGTCGTAGAGGATCAGCGGCACCGGATTGAGCGTGTGCGCGGTCTTGGCCTTGTACGAACCGTCCTTGTTCTGCGCCGGCGCCTTGGTCTTCTTGTCGATCTCGTACATCTCGTCGGCATTGCCGTGGTCGGCCGTGATCAGCGCCACGCCGCCCATCGCGTCGATGACCGGCAGGATGCGCGCCAGTTGCAGATCGACCGCTTCGATCGCCATCGTCGCCGCGCGGAAATTGCCGGTGTGGCCGACCATGTCGCCGTTGGCGAAGTTGCAGCGCAAGGTTCTGTAATCGCCACCTTGCAGCGCCGCGATCATCGCGTCGGTGATTTCGGCGGCCTTCATCCACGGGCGCTGCTCGAAGGGAACGACATCGCTTGGCACTTCCTGCCAGGTTTCGCCGGCGAACTTGCCCGAGCGGTTGCCATTCCAGAAGTAGGTGACGTGGCCGAACTTCTGCGTTTCGGAACAGGCGAACTGCCTGAGGCCGGCCTTGCTGAACCACTCGCCCATGGTGTCCGTGATCGCCGGCGGGGCGACGAGGAAGCGGGCCGGCAGCTTGAGGTCGCCGTCGTACTGCAGCATGCCGGCGTAGGTCACTGCCGGCACCCGCACGCGGTCGAACTTGTCGAAATGCGCTTCCTCGAAGGCGCGACTGATCTCGATGGCGCGGTCGCCGCGGAAATTGAAGAAGACCACCGAGTCGCCATCCTCGACGGTGCCGATCGCCTGGCCGTTGTCGCCGATGACGAAAGGCGGCAGATCCTGGTCGATGGTGCCGGGATTCTGCTCGCGCAACGCGTTGACCGCGGCAGTCGCATTGGCGAACTGCTGGCCCTCGCCTAGCACGTGGGTACGCCAGCCTTTCTCGACCATCGCCCAGTTGGCGTCGTAGCGGTCCATCGTGATGTTCTGGCGACCGCCGCCCGAGGCGATGCGGGCATCGAAGCTGGCGTCGCTGATCCCGGCGAGGAAAGCCTCGAACGGCACCACATAGTCGAGCGCGCTGGTTTCCGGGACGTCGCGCCCGTCGAGCAGGGCGTGGACCCGCACGGCCTTGACGCCTTCGGCCTTGGCCTGGGCGACCATCGCCTTGAGGTGATCGATGTGACTGTGCACATTGCCGTCGGAGAACAGGCCGATGAAGTGGATCACCCCCCGCCCTGCCTTGGCACCGGCAACGATTTGCTGCCAGGCCTCGCCCTGCCAGATCGCGCCGGAAGCAATGGCATCGGCAACCAGCGCCGCCCCCTGACTATAGACCTGCCCGGCGCCGATGGCGTTGTGCCCGACCTCGGAGTTGCCCATGTCGTCGTCCGACGGCATGCCGACCGCCGTGCCATGGGCGCGCAGACGGATGTTCGGATAACCGGCGACGAGGCGGTCGAGCGTCGGCTTGCGGGCGGCGGCGATGGCGCTGCCGACGTCGGATTTCGGAAGACCGTAGCCGTCGATGACGATGATGACGACCGGCCCCTGAATTCCGGCAAAAGAGGAGAGTTTCTGCAGCATCTGGGCAAGTCCGGAAGAAGAAAAGTGGGACCCCGCGGGGCACGGCGTCAAGTATCACCGCCCGACCCCGCCGCAGTCAATCCAGTGACGTCCGGCCCCGGCTATAATCCGTATTTTGCAAATTACCGGGAACTGCCTCATGGAAGCCGAACAACTCAACAGCATCTCCTACAAGCTCGACGACCTGGCGCAGCGCGCCGCCGAACTGCGGAGGTATCTTTGACTACGACCACAAGCGCGAACGCCTGACCCTTCTCGACAAGGAGCTGGAGGATCCCAAGATCTGGGACGATCCGCAGCACGCCCAGGATCTGGGCCGCGAGAAAAAGGCGCTGGAAGATGTCGTCCTCGTGCTCGAGGCCGTGCAGGGCAGCCTCGACGACGGCCGCGAACTGTTCGAAATGGGCCGTGAAGAAGGCGACGACGACACGCTGCACGCGGTCGAGGCCGATGCGG
>DAOMFF010000230.1:0-3088 GCA_035429665.1 Azonexus sp. | reverse complement strand
TTTTTTTGGTTAAGTTATGGCCATTCGGCACAACTGCTCAGCAAAGGAGAATCACCATGTTCAAGGGAATCCTGATCACCAAGGACGAGTCCGGCTACCAGGCCGCCGTGCAGCAGATCGACGATACCGTGCTGCCGGAGGGCGATGTCACGGTGCGCGTCGAGTGGAGCACGCTCAATTACAAGGACGGTCTGGCGCTGACCGGCAAGGCGCCGGTCGTGCGGCGCTTTCCCATGGTGCCGGGGATCGACTTCGCCGGCACCGTCAGCGCGAGTTACAGTCCGCTCTGGAAGGTGGGCGATCGCGTGGTGCTCAACGGTTGGGGCGTCGGCGAAACGCATTGCGGCGGTCTCGCCGAAGTGGCGCGGGTCCGGGGCGAATGGCTGGTGTCGCTGCCGGCCGCGTTCACGGCGCGGCAGGCGATGGCGATCGGCACCGCCGGCTACACGGCGATGCTTTGCGTGCTGGCGCTGGAAAGGCACGGCATCCGGCCGGCCGACGGCGAAATTCTGGTCACCGGGGCCAATGGTGGCGTCGGCGGCGTGGCCATCGCGCTGCTGTCGAAACTCGGCTACACGGTGGTGGCGTCGACCGGGCGTCTCGCCGAAGCCGAACACCTGAAGGCGCTGGGCGCGGCGGATGTCATCGACCGCGGCGAACTCTCGGCGCCGGGCAAGCCGCTCGGCAAGGAGCGCTGGGCCGGCGTCGTCGACACGGTGGGCAGCCAGACGCTGGCCAATGCCTGCGCGACGACGAAGTATCGCGGCGCCGTGGCCGCCTGCGGGCTGGCCGGCGGCATGGATTTCCCGGCGACGGTGGCGCCGTTCATCCTGCGCGGCGTGACGCTGTACGGCATCGACAGCGTCATGGCGCCGCTGGCGGTGCGTCAGGAAGCCTGGGCGCGCCTCGCCCGCGATCTCGACATCGCCAAACTGGATGAGATCACCACCGAAATCGGCCTGTCGGAAGCCATCGCCACCGGCGCCCGCCTGCTCGAAGGCAAGGTGCGCGGGCGGGTCGTCGTCGATATCAGCCGCTGAACGGCGAGGCGAACAGGCGGCGCGCGGAATTTGGCTGTTTTACGGCGTCGACCGCAGCGGGGACAGCTTGGTGTTCATTGCGGCTTGCTTTTTGAGGCGGCGCGCATGCGGGCGTGTGCCAGCCGATGGCAGCTGGCGCAGAGAACGATCACGTCGGCTAATGTTGTCCCGCGCTGGCCCTCGGCAATCGGGTCGAGATGATGCACTTCGAGTTGCGAAACGTCCTTGATGATGCATGTGCAGTCCGGTGCCATGCACTTGCGCCCGTAGTGCCTGAGCGCCGCTTGACGTATCGCCGCGCTGCGTTCAGCCTTGGACAGAACGACTTCCTGCCGAGCGCCTTCGGAGAACGTGCGGCTGGCCCATGACGCAGCCAAGCGGGCCGGGACGAAGCCGCTCAATTTTTCCGCCCGAGCGTCCAATAGATAAATGCTGCACACGGCGTCCGGAGTGCGCAGGCCGCGGCCGATGACCTGCCGCAGCCGGCGAACCGCCGTGTTGCGGGCATCGAAATAGCTTGTCGTCACTTCGCCGTCGATGACGATCGGCTGGCCATAGGGAATGCGCGGCACGACGATCGAGCGCCAGCGGAGCGGGGTGTCGAGACCGGCCCAGGCACCGGCGGAAATGAGCGTGCCATCGTTGCCGACGCGCGCGGCGGCCTCCGATGCCATCTCGTTGGCGGTGCGGACGACGGCGCCGGGCAACTGTTCGCCGAGCATTTCGGACAGGTCGTGCGATGTCGTGGCGACGAGAACCGGGGGCGGGGCGTTGCGGGCCGCCTCGACGACGGCGGCGATCCACTCGGGCGTGTCGACCGTCATCGGGATCATGTGGAAGTCGAGGGCGCCGTGCCGCGTCGGCTCGATCGTGTCAGACAGGTGGCTGATCTGTCCGATGCCCATCGCGTTCCGGAAATCGTCGAAACGCCCGCCGACGGTGAGCGTGGCCGAGACGAACGCGACGTTGCCGCGGTTGCTGATTTTCTTCAGCAGGCGACCGGGCAGGCGGTGCGTCAGCATGATGTCGCCTTCGTCGCTCAACCCGGCGGACTGATACCACGCCGGCTCGTCGATCGCTTCGAGGATGATCCTGGCGGCGGCCCGGATTTCGGGTTCGACGACGCGCGGCCGCTTGGCCAGGATCGCATTCAGCGCTGCCCGCACGTCGTCGCTGCGGATGTTCATGGCGGCGAGTTCGCCGGCGGTGATCGTGAAATCGCTCTGCAACGCGGCCATTTCCGGCAACTGGTCGGCTTCGTCGAAGAGCAGGTAGTCGCGGTCGATGGCGCCGTTGTATTCGCCGCCGAGGCGGTGGTCGATGATGACGCTGGCCGCGGTGCACAGCATGACCTGTGCATTCATCGCATCCTGCTTGCCGGCCTCGTAGTCGGCGTGACGTTCGAACATGCGCACTGGACGGAAGGCGGTGACGGTGGCGTTGCCACGGGTTACCCGAAGGTCTCCCGAGCCCAGCAACTGGTCGATGAGTTGATGCGTCGGGAGGACGATGGCCACCCGGCGGCCCGAGCGCACCAGCGCCGACAGGTAGGCGCGCGTCTTGCCGATGCCGGTCCCGCCTTCGAGAAGCAGCGGGGCGTCGGCGACCGCCATGTGCCTGGCGACAATGGCGGCGTAGGTTTGCTGTTCAACCAAACGGAACATGGTGGGTCAATGCGCTGCGACGGGGTGACTTAGGGTACACCGAACGGCAAGGGGAACAGCTTCAAATTTCAGTAACCACCCAATCGCAGGGTGGCTTGAGTGGTGAAATCCTTGGTCTTCTTCATCACCTTCTTCTAGTAACCACCCATTTTCAGGGTGGCTTGAGCCAATTGACCAATGACGTAATCAATCTGGTCGTTCTAGTAACCACCCATTTGCAGGGTGGCTTGAGTTGACAGAGACCGGCGCCGTGCCATCAAGCAGTTCTAGTAACCACCCATTTGCAGGGTGGCTTGAGCCGAACGTCTCGTGGACGGCCATCGTCCGCGGTTCTAGTAACCACCCATTTGCAGGGTGGCTTGAGCCGAACGTCTCGTGGACGGC
>DAOMFF010000229.1:0-3092 GCA_035429665.1 Azonexus sp. | reverse complement strand
TTGCCGATCGCCTGCGCCGGCCTGGCCAAGTCGAAGGGCTTTGGCAAGCCGCGGCGCCTGGGCGGTTTCGACAACAACAATCCGCGCCAGTGGCTGGCAAACCTCCAGGGCTGGCAGGCACGCGCCCATGCCGCCCAGCTCAACAGCTTTGAAGCCTTGCCCATCTTCATCGCTGGCGTACTTATCGCCGAACGACTTCACGCGCCAGCAGGTCAGATCGACGGCCTGGCAATGCTGTTCTTGGCCGCCCGAATCGGCTACATCGCAGCCTACGTCGCCGATCGTGCAAATCTGCGTTCTGCTCTATGGATCATCGGACTGGGCGCGTCCATTTCCTTGTACTTCATTGGATGAGTAGCACCTGCTGTGACGCCAACACCTCCGTTGCAAGAAACAACAGAAAAGCAGCAGGGCGAAAAACATACGGGACACGGTTTCCCTCCGCCCTGTTGCGGTCGACCCGCAAAAATGGGCAAAAATACTGGCGCGTCTTTGTGCCGATTCAAGAAATAGGACAGTGCCCTGGTTTGGTTTGAGGAAGACCGCGGCGAAACGGTGGCAGAGTAATTTCCTGTTCCTTGCGAGCTCTCCCAATCGACCGAAGCAACTCAGGTATTTCCTCGACCAAAAGGATCAGCCGTGTTTGGCTCAGGCTCTACATTTCCCGAAAACTCGCGCCACGTCCGCTGGCGCATCGGCTTGGGGTGGGCGTTGCTACTGGCGTCCGGCGCGGCCAGTGCCGAAGCCGCCTTGTGCCAACATGGGCTGCGGCAGTCGCCGATCGACATCGTGGCGCCGGTGCGGGCCAGGCTGGCGCCGCTGGAGTTCCACTACCGCAGCGCGCCATTGAAGATTGCCAATGACGGGCACACTGCGCGCATACGGCTGGCCAATTCCAGCCAGTTGAAGATCGGCAGGGAAACCTACACCTTGCAGCAGTTTCATTTTCATACGCCCGGCGGTGACCGTATTGCCGGCGAGGAATTTCCGATGGCGGCGCACTTGCTGCACAAGAGCAGATCCGGGCAATTGCTGGCGCTGGTCGTGTTGTTTCGCCTGGGCGCGGAAAACCCGGCGCTGAAAGCCCTGTTGCCCCACATCCCCACCGGCGCCGACGGCGACCACCTGATCGCCGATTCTATGGCCGATCCCGGCGCGTTGCTGCCGGCCCGGAAAGCCTACTACCGCTATGACGGCTCCCTGACCGCGTCGCCGTGCACCGAGGGCGTGACCTGGCTGGTGATGCAGCAGCCGCTCGAGTTGTCGCCCGGGCAACTCGCGCTCTGGCAGACGCGCTTCGCCGACAACATCCGGCCGCCGCAGCCACTGCATGGACGGGTCGTCCAGGAAAGCTGGTAGCGGATGTACCGATTGCGGCGTTGCTTGCGTCAGGTCAAGACGGACGATAGAGCCTGCGCGATAATTCTGCGTTCGCCATTCAATCCCTCACCATGGAAATCGGCATGTATTCAGACACTCCCACCGCATTGTCCGCACGGGCGCTGGTGACCGCATTGTTGCTGGCCATTGGCGTATTTGCCGGTTCGGCCCAGGCGCAGAAGGCGGACTCGCCCCGCACACCCGGGACGGCGGGAATCGAGGTTGAGGTCACCGAGGAAATGAAGGGGGCCGGCATCGTCTCCAGTGGCGTTACCCTGCCGCCCATCCCGCCGGTCACGGGCAACCGCAAAAACCCGGTTCCCTCCTGGGGCAAACCGCTACCCTACCCGGTGGTCATTGCCGACCGGCGCAACAACCGCCTCATCGAGATCGCGCCTGACAAGAGCATCATCTGGGAGTTCGCTTCGCCGAACCTGAAGGTTTACCGTGGCAACGAGGACGTGAATTTTTCTCCCGACGGCAAGCTGCTGGCGGTCAGCGAGGAAGACAACTTCGACGTGCACATCGTCGATTACGAAAAGAAGGCGCTCACCTGGACCTATGGGACGCCCGACTTTCGGGGCAAGGCGCCGGGCTTCCTGAATTACCCGGACGACGCGCATCTGCTGGCCGATGGCAAGTTCATCACGGCCGACATCCGCAATTGCCGGATTCTCATCATCGACCCCAAGGACAACAGCATCAGCACCCAATGGGGCACGCCGGGCAAATGCCGCCACAATCCGCCCCATCAGCTTGGCCATCCCAATGGTGCGACGCCGCTGGAAAATGGGGACATTCTGGTGACCGAGATTTCCGGCGCCTGGATCTCGCGCATCACGCGCGAGGGCAAAGTGTCGTGGAGTGTTAAGGCGCCCAATATCCGCTATCCCTCGGACGCGTTCATGACCGAGGATGGCAAGCAGGTGATCGTCGCCGACTTCTGGAAGCCCGGGCGCATCGTCATTTTCGACCCGGCCACGCGCAAGATCAGTTGGGAGTACTTCGTCAAGGAGGGCGAGAACATGCTCGACCATTCGAGCATCGCCCGCGAACTGCCCGATACCGGCGACATTTTCGTGGTGGACGACCTGCGTGACCGCGTCATGGTGATTGACCGCAAGACCAAGGAAATCATCTGGCAGTATGGCGTGACGGATACCAAGGGCCACAAGCCGGGTTACCTGTTCTACCCGGACGGCTTTGATATTGACGTGTTTCGCGACTGGAAGAAGGCGCTGGGCAAGCGGTGAACCGGCCGGGGACCCCCCCGGCGGTGTTCCCGTGCGTTTGCCGCGATGCGGCTGGACAGTTTGCCCCTGCCCCTGCCAGCGTCAGTTTCAGATAACTGATTTCGGCTACCGGTTGCGGTCGACCGCCGGACTTGGCCGTTTTTCATCCTGCACCGCCAGCGCTGACCACACATGGACGAGGATCGAACCTTCCCGTCGGACTTTTCGCGGGAATCCGTCACGCCTTGTCATGCGGGTTCAACGCAAGGCGAAGGTCCATCGTGCCGCGGTCGACTCCGATCGTCACCGCGAAGCCGAGGCGTCGAGCAAGACGCTGCATGCGCAGGTTGCCGTCCAGTGTTTCGCCGCGCAGTTCACCGATGCCGCGGCTGCGGCAATAGCTGACCAGGCTCTGCAGCAGCAGTTAGCCGTGCTTTTCGATGATCGCCAAGGCGGGAGCGCCGGTGTAGCCAGCGTCAG
>DAOMFF010000228.1:0-3115 GCA_035429665.1 Azonexus sp. | reverse complement strand
TTTTCGGTCAGCGTGGTTTTACCCGCGTCAGGGTGGGAAATGATGGCGAAGGTGCGACGACGGGCAATTTCTGTATCGAGGGGAGTCACGGCAGGAATCGGAAAGCGGAAAGTCGGCGATTATACCTTTGGCGCAATGCAACACCGGCCCGTCCGCCCGGCAAAGCCTGCATTTGAGCGACGGGCGGAGGCCGGTTGAGGGGGTGAGCCAGCCGCAATCGGCAAACCGGATCAAACCACCAGCAAGGTCTGCCGGCCGCACCACTCCTCGCCGGCTGCCACGGTCACGGGATTACGTACCGCGGCCGCCTCGACGCACAGCATGTGGCGCCAGCCATCGGCCGGCATGTCCTTGAGCTTGCCACAGGCATCGACCCACGGGTTCCACACCACAACATCGGGAAAGCCCTGGCTCCGGATGCCGAGACTGAGATTGCCGGCCCTGAGCAGTTGCGGGCGCCGGACGTCGTAATAGACGCGGTCAACCGCGCTTTCGACCACGATTTCCGTGCCGGTCTCGCGGACGATCCGGTTGCCGTTGGCGGCATCCAGGTAGTCATGGCCATGGAGACCCTCGAGTGCCGCATCCTCGACCTCGACGACGCGCAGGTAGGAATGCAGCGCTCCGGTGAAGGCGAAGGGCGCCGGGCCGGTGTTTTCGACGCAGAATTCGACATCGATGCGGTCAACCTCCAGCATCAGCGTGATTTCGGCGCGGAAGGCATGCGGCCACAGGGCACGGGTGGTCTCGTCGTCGCCCAGTTCGAGCGTCGCCAGCGCGTAATCGTCGCCGCAGCGCTGCCCGATAACCGTCCATTCGCGAGTGCGCGCGAATCCGTGTTTCGGCAAGCCGCCCAGCCTGCCGAATTGCGGAAAACAGACCGGAATGCCGCCGCGGATCGGCACGCTGCCGTCGAATACGGCGCGCTCGGAGAGAAACAGGCGTTCGCGCCCATCGGGCGTGATCCACGACAGAACCTGCCCGCCCAGCCGGCCGATGACCGCGGACGCCCCCCGCGGGCCATGCAGGCGCAGGGCTTCCCGGCCTTTGAATTCGATTGATTCAATGAAGGGTTTCATGAGTTTCCGGCGCCCTGGGCACGACATAGAGTTGCGGACGGACATGCAGCAACTCGACCCGCTGCCCGAGGAGCGTGACCGTCCCGGGGCGCCGGTTGTCGCCGGTGTCGCTGTATTCGAAGCCATAGACGCGGCGCAGGCGCAGCCTTCCATCGTCGTCGCGCACCAGCCTCAGCGAGCGGATGGCAACGGTGTCATCGAGAAACTGCAAACCTTCGTCGGCACACGCCGCCTGGGCCGCCGTCACCCCGATCTCGCGCGCCTTGAGGCTGTCCAGCCAGAGCCAGACAGCGGCGCCCAGCAGCGCAAGAACCAGCAATTCGAGCAATTCCATCGTTCAAGTATACGCAAACCGTGAAACATCCCACTTCACACAAGGAAGATATGCCTGATAATTCGTCCGCCAAGAACTCTTGCAGCGACATGAAACCGACCTTGAAAGTGCTCCGCAACCTGCTCCCCTTCAGCGAACCTCCGGCAGAGAGGCGGGCGGCCGAGGTGCGCGAACTGCTGGACACGGTTTCCGGACTGTCGGCCCACGAAGTCGTGACGCAACTGACAGAGCGTGTCATTCCGGTCATCGCCGAACAGAAGAATTTCCACATGCGCTTCAAGCTACTGGAAGAAGCGCTCGTCGAAGCGGACAAGGCCCTCCCCGTTGTCGAGCGGCACATCGATCTCTCGCCGCTGCCACTGCCCGTCGCGGCGACCACGTCGGCGCTGGCCGCCGACAATCTGATGAAGGCGCTTGTCGCGGGCTACCTCAAGCTCGCCAAGACGATCTTTCAAGGCAGTCAGCAGGAAAGCCTGATCCGTATCTTCCAACGCGCAACGCACCGCGCGATGATGCTCCTTGCGCGGCGCCAGCAGTTGGCCTATCGCTCCTACGCCAAACCGTCCGAGTCAACCTGGTCGATGCTGCACGAGCTCTGCCGGATGGCCCGCGCCCTGCGCGCCCACCTCGCGAAAGAGGAGATCGCGCCAATCGAGCATCAGTATCTGAGTGCGCTGCTGTTTGCCTACCTGGAACCCGGCAAACTGCCGCGCGGCGAACTGGTGGACGCAATATTCTGTACGCGGCAACTGGCCATGCATGCCATGATTTCCGATGCTGCGCCGGATGCCGGCAAGCGCAAGGCCGCCGCGGAATGCTTCGTGGTTCGGCCCGACGAAGCCGGCCCCGGCATACCGCTTCTCCGCCTCCCGCCCGGAACCCCCCTGGTCGATGCCATCATCATCGACTGCAGCGGCGTGCTGGCGGAACTCGACAGGTCACTCATTCGCAGACCGGCAGACGACGAATCCGACCCGGAAATTCCTCCCGGCCTGCTCCAGGCGCTCCGGCAGGCGATCGGCGGGAGGGCGGTGCGCCGCTTCAACCGCAAGGCCTTCAAGCCGCATGCCGACCTGGTCGGTGGCATCGCCCACGTCATCCCGTTCATCGAGGGGGATGCGCACAGCCGTCGCGCCATCGATCTGGTCGCCAGGCGTGGAGCCAGAGGCTTTCGGTCCAGCGAATGGGCTCTGATCGACCAGAGCCCCGACGGTTTCCTTGTCCGCTTCATCCAGGGCGAGAACTGGAAGCTCGGTGTCGGCAACGTCGTCGCGCTGCAAGCCCGCGAATCGAGCAGCGTACACGTGTGCCTGGTGCGCCGCGTTGCGACCACCAGCCAGGGCGGCCTCGAACTCGGCCTGCAAGTATTGTCGCCGCAAGTCAGCGTGGTCAACCTTCCATGCCATGGCGAAATCCGGCGCGGCATCTATCTCCACCGCCTGCCCGGCTACGGCAATCGCCCGGGGATCATCGCCCGCCCCGGTCATCTCGCCAGCGGCCACAAGGTCAAGCTCGACGCATTCGGCGATACCCGGCTCTGGCAGATCGGCAGACGCCTCGAAGCCTCCGCGGGGCTTGAATTCTTCGCCCTCGTGCCGCTCTAGAACCCCGGGCGACCGCGCCATGCTCAGCTACCGTCATGCCTTTCACGCCGGCAACCATGCCGACGTGCTGAAACACCTCATCCTGCTGCAGATCGCCG
>DAOMFF010000227.1:0-3144 GCA_035429665.1 Azonexus sp. | reverse complement strand
TGTCCTCGGTATGCGTCAGGACGTCGAGATTGTCCTCGAGCGCACCCATCCATGGCGCCATCTTTTCCTCCTCGGTCCCCGGCAGGAAACCGATATCCTCGCCGACCGGCACCGTGACACGCGTCATGATGATCTCGGCGAAGCGCTTGCTTTCCAGCACCTGGGTCAAGCCGGCGGCGAGCGTGAGCAGCGTCTTGCCGGTGCCGGCCTGGCCGAGCAGGGTGACGAAGTCGATCTCGGGGTTGAGCAAGAGATTGAGCGCGAAGTTCTGCTCGCGATTGCGCGCGTTGATGCCCCAGACGGCATTCTTCGGATGCGTGTAATCGACCAGTGTTTCGAGAACCGCTGCCGTGCCGGCGGTCTCCTTGACGATTGCCGCGAAACCGTCGCTTTCCAGCCAGACGAACTCATTGACCAGCAGTTGCGGGCACAGCGGTCCGCTGACCCTGTAGTAGGTCCTTGTCTCCTTCTTCCAGGATTCCATGCCCTGGCCATGCTGCTCCCAGAAGGTATCCGGCAGGGCACGCGTGCCGGTGTAGAGGATGTCCGTATCCTCGAGCACCTTGTCGTTGAAGTAATCCTCGGCGAGCAGGTTGAGCGCGCGCGACTTGATGCGCATGTTGATGTCTTTCGACACCAGGATGACCGGTCGCTTGGGGAACTTCTTCTGGAGGTGGATGACGACCGCAAGGATCTGATTGTCGACTTTCGAAGTCGGCAGCCCCTGCGGCAGTTCGGCGCTGATCGCCTCGGTCTGCAGGAAGAGCCGACCGCTCGCCAGTTTGCTCGAAGGGCCGTAAAGGTCGATCCCCTCGTCGATATCGACGCCATCATGGACCAGCATTTCGTCGAGCATGCGCGAAGCCTGACGGGCGTTGCGGGCGATCTCCGACATGCCCTTCTTGTGGTTGTCGAGTTCCTCCAGCGTCATGATCGGGAGGAAAATGTCGTGCTCCTCGAACCGGTAGAGACAACTCGGGTCGTGCATCAGCACGTTGGTATCGAGGACAAAGATCTTGGTAAGGGCCGATTTCCTGATGGTGGCCGGCTTGCGCGTCATGGGGCGGGTCATCGGTCGCGGTTCACAGGGCCTTGACGAAAGCGAGAACTTCCTCGGCGTGTCCGGGCACCTTGACGCCGCGCCATTCGCGGCGCAGGACACCGTTGCGGTCGATGACGAAGGTGCTACGCTCGATGCCGCGCACCTGCTTGCCATACATGTTCTTCATCTTCATCACGGAGAACAGGTTGCAGACGGCCTCGTCGGCGTCGGAAGCGAGTTCGAAGGGCAGCGACTGCCTGGCCTTGAAGTTTTCGTGCGACTTCACGCTGTCTCGGGAAATGCCCAGAATCACGGCGTCGACCGCGACAAACTGCGGGTAAAGGTCGCGAAACTGCTGCGCTTCGGTCGTGCACCCCGGCGTGCTGTCCTTGGGGTAAAAATAGATCACGACGACCTTGCCGGCCTGCGCCGCCAGCCTGAAGTCGCTTCCGCCGGTGGCGGGCAGCGTGAAATCCTGAATTTTCGCATCGAGCATGGGTTCGTCTCCTGTTTTCCGGTATCCGGCAATTGTCGGCAATGGGCAGGGATGCGGTCAAGTTGTTACACTTCGTCTCATGCAGAAAAGACTCATGCAACTCCTGCTGATTGGCAGTCTCGCCGGCTGCAGCCAGCCGTGGAACGATCCCTATCCGGTGGCCGATGCCGAAAGCAATGTCCTTTATGCCGCATTCACTGACCGGCCGAAGCATCTCGATCCGGCGCAGTCCTACACCGAAGACGAAATCACTTTCACGGCGCAGATCTACGAGCCGCCATTGCAGTATCACTACCTCAAGCGCCCCTATCAACTGATTCCGGGAACCCTGGAGGAGGTGCCGCAGCCGCGCTTTTTCGATGCGCAAGGTCGCGAGGTTCCTGGCGATGCTCCGGTCGATGCGATTGCCGAGAGTGTCTATGAACTCAGGTTGCTGCGCGGGATCCGCTACCAGCCGCACCCGGCCTTCGCCCTCGACGGCGAGGGGAGGCCGCTGTATCTGGGGAGGGACATCTCTGCCGGGCGCCAGACAGTCGGCGATTTTCCGCAGAGCGGCAGCCGCGAACTGACCGCCGACGACTACCTCTACCAGATCAAGCGCCTTGCACTGCCGCGCATCCATTCGCCGATCTTCGGCATGATGGCCGACAGGATCATCGGCCTCCGTGAACTGGGAGAGGCGTTACAGAAGGCGGCTAGAGACATGCCGGCCGATGCGTGGATCGACCTCGATGCCTATCCCTTGTCCGGAGTCGAGACGGTCGACCGCCATACGTTGCGGATCCGCATCAAGGGAAAATATCCACAGTTCCTCTTCTGGCTGGCGATGCCCTTTTTTGCCCCGGTGCCGCGCGAGGTCGACCGCTTCTTCTCGCAGCCTGGCATGACCGCCAAGAACTTGACGCTCGACTGGTGGCCGGTCGGCACCGGGCCGTTCATGCTCAGCGAGAACGATCCGAACCGCCGCATGGTGCTCGCGCGCAACCCGAATTTTTCCGGCCGCCAGACCTATCCCTGCGCGGGCGAGGAGGGCGACCGCGAGGCCGGCCTGCTGGCAGATTGCGGCAAGCCGCTGCCGTTGATCGACAAGGCCGTCTTCTCACGCGAGAAGGAGGCAATTCCCTACTGGAACAAGTTCCTGCAGGGATACTACGACGCATCGGGCATTTCCTCCGACAGTTTCGATCAGGCGGTTCGCGTCAATGTCGGGGGCGACGTGGCGCTGACCGACGAAATGCGTGACAAGGGAATACGCCTGCTGACCTCGGTCAAGATATCGACCTTCTACCTGGGCTTCAACATGCTCGACCCGGTGGTTGGCGGGCTGAATGAGCGCGCGACCAGGCTCAGGCAGGCAATTTCGATCGCCGTCGACCAGGAGGAGTACATCTCGATATTCCAGAATGGCCGCGGCATCGCCGCCCAGAGCCCGCTGCCGCCAGGCATCTTCGGCCACGAGGGCGGCGAAGAGGGACTCAATTCGGTGGTTTATGACTGGGCGGACGGCAAGCTGCGGCGCAAGCCGGTCGCGGTTGCCAGAAAACTGATGGTCGATGCCGGCTATCCGAACGGGCGTGACGAGAAGACTGGCGAGCCGCTGGTCGTC
>DAOMFF010000226.1:0-3178 GCA_035429665.1 Azonexus sp. | reverse complement strand
ATCGCCCACCTCAAGGGCGAGGACGGCAAGTGCTTCCATCTCGTCGACCCGACACCGATGCGTGTCGGCGACCTGCTCAATACCTTTGCCCGGGCCGCGCACGCGCCCGAGATGTCGATGCGCATCAACGCCGCTCTGTTCAGCTTCATTCCGCGCCAGATGCGCAAGGGCCTGATGGCGCTGACCCCGGTGCGCCGCATCCGCGGCGCGATCCTGAAGGATCTCGGGTTGCCCGATGACATCTTCCGCTTCGTCAATTATCCGACCCGCTTCGACTGCCGCGAGACGACGCGGGCGCTCAAGGGTACGGGTATTGCAGTGCCGCGGCTGGAAGACTACGCCTGGCGCCTGTGGGATTACTGGGAACGTCACCTTGACCCCGATCTCTTCGTTGACCGCAGTCTGCGCGGCCAGGTCGAGGGTCGCGTGGTGCTCGTCACCGGCGCTTCGTCGGGAATCGGCAAGGCGACCGCCTGGAAGCTCGCCGAGGCTGGCGCGCACGTCGTCACCATTGCCCACGACAAGGAGCAACTGGACGAAACGGTGCGCGAGTTCGAGGCCGCTGGACTCAAGCTCCATGCCTATTTCGGCGACCTTGCCGACATGGCCTCGGCCGAGGCCGTGACGCGCCAGGTGCTGGCCGACCATGGTGTCGTGGATATCCTGGTCAACAATGCCGGGCGTTCGATCCGCCGCGCCATCGAGAATTCCTTCGAGCGCTTCCATGACTACGAACGCACGATGCAGCTCAACTATTTCGGCTGCCTGAAGGTCACCATGACTGTCCTGCCCGGAATGATCCAGCAGAAGCGCGGACACGTCCTCAACATCTCGTCGATCGGCGTCCTGACGAACGCCCCCCGTTTCTCGGCCTATGTTGCGTCAAAATCGGCACTCGATGCGTGGACGCGTTGCGCCGCTTCCGAGTTTGCCGATCGCGGTATCCACTTCACGACGATCAACATGCCGCTGGTCAAGACGCCGATGATCGCGCCGACCAAGCTCTACGATCAGGTGCCGACGCTGACGCCGGAAGAGGCGGCGGGACTGGTGTGCGAGGCGATCATTCACAAGCCGGTACGCGTTGCCAGTCGCCTCGGCATCTTCGGTCAGACGTTGCATGCGCTGGTTCCGCGTGTGGCACAGATCATCATGAACACGACCTTCCGCATGTTCCCGGATTCGGAAGCGGCGAAGAAGAAGAGCGCCGCAGAACAGTCTGGCGAGCAGCCCTCGGCCGACCAGGTGGCCTTCCAGCAGGTCATGCGCGGGATCTACTTCTGATGGGCACCCACCTCAAGGCCGGTGATCCGGCGCCGGACTTCGCTGCTCCGGCAACCGACGGCAGCATTCTGCGACTGAAGGACTTTCGCGGCCGCAAACTGGTCATGTATTTCTATCCGATGGACAGTACCCCGGGCTGCACCAAGCAGGCGTGCAGCCTGCGCGATGCGAACGCCGAGATCAGCGCCAGGGGGGCGGCGATTCTCGGCGTTTCGGCACAGGGCACGGAGTCGCACCAGCGCTTCACGGAGAAATTCAGTCTCAACTTTCCGCTGCTGGCCGACACCGACCTGACGGTGGCCAGGGCCTATGGCGTTGCCGGATCAGGCTTGGGCGGACTGCTGCGCAGCGTGGTCAAGGTCAGCGAGAGGGTCACCTTCATCATCGATGAAAAGGGTCGCATCAGTCACGTGATCGACGACCCGGACTGCCCGGATCACGGCGCGGAAGTTCTGGCAGCGCTTTGAGCGCCCCTCAACGGCAGGCGGCAATCAGTTCAGCCGTGGTTCGCCGGGTAAAGAGGACGGCCAGATGGCCGATTCCTTCAAGTGCCACATCGATCGCCCCGGGCAGGCGCTGGTTGTCCTGAGGCATGACGAAGTTGTCGTGCGGGGTGCGGATCGCGACGGCGGGAACCGGCAAGCCCGCTTGGGCGAGGTCTTTCAGCCACAGGGAGCCGGGTTCCATTTCGCGGGCGTTCTTTCCGATGCCGATGCGCGCCAGTTCACTGCCTGAATGCGGCGAGGCGATCGTGATTAGTCGCTCGACCCGGTCGCTCCCGTGGCGTGCCAGAAAGGATCGACAGACCAGCCCGCCCATGCTGTGGGCGACCAGAACGACGCGGTCGGCGCCAGTGGCCTGGCACACATTTTCGATTCGCTGAGCGAGCTGGGGCACCAGCTTGCCGATGTTGGTGTAAGGCGGGGCAAGGCTGACCGTCGCGACCGTGTGGCCGGCCGCCTCGAGCTGGCGCCGCAACAGCCACCAGACACCGCGACTGCAGGTGTAACCGTGCACGAGAAGCAGTGGTCGCGAGCAGGGCCGCATGCGGTCGCGCCCCATCCACAGGCGCTCGAAGGGGAGAATGACGACGAAGATCAGCAGGAACGCCGCGTACTCGCCGACAATCATGCGCAGGGACTCGGCGGCCGTGAGCCGGCGCGCCGGAGAAGGGTAGGCCCGGGCGAATGCCCAGGTGACGGCGACGACGCCGGCACGCAGGCCGAGGACTGCACCTACCGCCGCGATTGCGGAAATCCCCCACGACGTATCGAGAAAGTGGTGGGCGAGTGTTACGTAGATCGCCAGTTCGGCCAGGAGGTCGATCAGGAGCGCGAAGGGAACCATCTTCCTGCTTTTCAGAGAATTGCCGGGCGTGGCCTGCCGGAAAGCGCGGCGGCCAGCAGGGAGGCGTTGCGCGCCACCAGGCCATAGATCGAGAGCTGCGGATTGGCGCCGATACTGGTCGGGAACAGCGAGCCATCATGGACCGAGAGATTGTCGATCTGGAAATGGAGGCCTTCGTCGCTGACCACGCCACGCTCCGGCGCGTCGGCCATGGCACAGCCACCCATGACATGGGCGCTGACCACACGACAGCGCAGCGGGGCAAAGGGTAGATTGGCGATGCCCTGTTTCGCTTCGTCCCAGGTCGTATAGCCTGTGGCTGATTCATGAACCGGCGTCACCCATTTGGCGCCGGCAGCAAACTGGATTTCGGCCATCGCCAGCAGTGCGCGGCGGGCTGCTTCCCAGAACGTCTCGTCGAGCGGGTAATCGAGCAGCGGCGACCCGTCGTCGCGGAGCCTTACCCGGCCGCCCTGGCTTTCCGGATGGAAGCCGTCGCGGACCAGTGCGAGGAGAACCTGGCTGTTGGCAAACTCGCGCATCAGCC
>DAOMFF010000225.1:0-3212 GCA_035429665.1 Azonexus sp. | reverse complement strand
GGCAACTTGCCGGCCTGCACCAGTTTCTCGCAGGCTTCGTAAAGCGCGACCCAGGCGCCGGTGATCGAGGCGCAGCGGGTGCCGCCGTCGGCTTGGAGGACGTCGCAGTCGAGGGTGATCTGGCGTTCGCCAAGTGCCTTGAGGTCGGTCACGGCGCGCAGGCTGCGGCCGATCAGGCGCTGGATTTCCTGGGTGCGGCCGGTCTGCTTGCCCTTGGCCGCTTCGCGCGCGGTGCGGGTGTGCGTCGAGCGCGGCAGCATGCCGTATTCGGCGGTGACCCAGCCCTGGCCCTTGCCGCGCAGGAAGGGCGGCAGGTTTTCCTCGACGCTGGCGGTACAGAGAACCCGGGTGTCGCCCATTTCGATCAGTACCGAACCTTCGGCATGGCGGGTGAAGTTGCGGGTCAGGCGAAGCTGGCGGAGCTGGTCGGCCTGGCGTTGGCTGGGGCGCATGCTTATTGTCCTTGTTTTCTGGGGTTGAACTTGTCGATGGTGGCACGGATTTCCTCGATCGCCTTTTCGATCTCGTCTTCGGAGAGATCGGTCGGGTGCGCCGGGTCGCGGCCGAATTCCTCCATGTGCGTGGCAACCTCGTTGTGGCGCATGGTCTGGGTCGAGATGATGCTGCGTGGCTCCTCGACATAGGCGTCTTCCCAGCGCACGACAACCACCGAAAGATTGTCGGCTTGCGGACCGCCCTTGGCTTCGGCCTGGGTCAGCAGCATCGGCATGGCATGCACCAGGTTGGCGCCCTTGAGGGCGATGGCCATCTGCTCGCCGCTGACTTCGCCCCACAAGCCGTCGCTGCAGAGTAGCAGGATGTCTCCATGATTGAGCGGTGTCTTGCGCGAGAATTCGATTTCCGGCGGAGTGGGGCTGCCCAGGCAACTGTAGATCTTGTTGCGTTCGGGGTGCACGGCCGCCTGCGTTTCGGAAAGCATTCCTTCCTCGATCAGGAAGCGGACCCTCGAATGATCCCGCGTCTGGGTGATCACCTTGCCGCCGCGCATCTGGAACAGCCGCGAGTCGCCGGCGTGCGCCCAGCATGCCACGTTGTCCTGAACGATGCAGGCGACGCAGGTGGTGCGCGGCGTGTCACGCAGACGATGGCGCACCGTATAGTCAAGAATGGCATGATGGGCGTTGGTCAGGCCCTTCTGCAGGAAGCGGAAGGGGTCATCGAGGGTTGGCCGCGCCTCGCGCTGGAAGCTGTCGGCCAGGGTCTGCACCGCGATCTGGGAGGCGATCTCGCCGTAGTGATGACCGCCCATCCCGTCCGCAACCACCATCAGGAGCGCTTCGCGCGAGTAGCAGTAGGTGGTCCGGTCCTCGTTGTTGGCGCGCCCTCCCTGGCGGCTGTCCTGATAGATCGTGAATCTCATCGGTAATCTTTCTTGTAATTGCCGACAAAGCGGTTGAGCCAGTTGCGTGATTCCTTGGGAACGGGTGGCGTGACCGTCTCGACCAGCGCCCTCTGCAGCGCGAAGACGCTCTGCGGGCGATAGAAGTGATTGAGGTTTAGGCACCAGTCGATGATTTCGAGCAGGCGGTCCGAATACTCGCCCTCCCAGCGCATCATGGCGGGCGCCAAGGTGTCCTTCTGGTAACGTTCGTTGGCGGCCTGCGGGGAACTGCCGGCGATGCACGCGTACATCGACGCGCCGACGCTGTAGATGTCGCTCCACGGACCGAGATCATTGCGCGACCCGTAATGTTCCGGCGATGCGAAGCCGGGGGTGTACATCGGCTTGAGCATCGGCTGATCGGATGCCAGCGTCTGCCTGGCGGCGCCGAAGTCGATCAGCACCGGCGTGTTGTCACCGCGCAGGTAGATATTTGAAGGCTTGAGATCGAGATGCAGCAGCTTGTGCGAATGCACCTCGCGGAGGCCGTTGAGCAGCCGGGTGAAGACCCCGCAGATGAAGCGCTCGGTGACCTCGCCGCGGTGCGTCTGGATGAATTCCTGCAGCGTGCGCCCACGCTCGTATTCCATGACCATGTATACCGTGTCGTTGGCGCGGAAGAAATTGAGCACGCGAATGACATTGGGGTGGGAAAGGCGGGCCAGGGCGCGACCTTCCTCGAAGAAGCACTTCATCCCGTAGCGAAACGCGCCCTGATGTTCCGGCGTGATCAGCGGCCTGATTTCCCCCTGGTCGCGCAGGGCGAGGCTGTTTGGAAGATATTCCTTGATCGCCACGCGATTATCCTCGGCATCGGCGGCCAGATAGACGATCGAAAAGCCGCCGAGCGAGAGCTGGCGGGTGATCGTGTATTCCTCCAGCTGGAAGCCATCGGGTAACGCGTGGTTGGCTTGTTGCGCCATTGATCTCGCGGTTATGATGCAAAATTCAGGCATTGTCGGGCGTGTTGTCCGGCCTGTAAAGCTGGAGACCCTCGAACAATGATTTGCAGCATGACCGGTTATGCAGTAAAGACACGCGATATCGAGCGGGGAACACTGCAATTTGAGCTCAAAAGCGTCAATTCGCGCTATCTCGATTTTCACTTTCGCATCGCCGAAGATCTGCGCGCCCTCGAAATGCCATTGCGCGAACTGCTTGCCGCGCGCATCACCCGCGGCAAGGTCGAGTGTCGCCTGTCGCTGAATGCGTCGGTAGCCGGCGCCGACCAGTTCGAGATCAACGCCGACCTTCTCGCCACGCTGCGCATGCTCAACGACCGGGTCGGCCGGGTGCTGCCGGAAGCGATGCCGCTGTCGGTCAACGATGTGCTGCGCTGGCCGGGAATCTTCGGCGACCAGTCCATCGACCACGCGGCGCTTGGGCCGCAGGTGCTGGAACTGGCGCGCGAGGTGCTCGACGAGTTTTCCGCCAGCCGCGGCCGTGAAGGTGAAAAACTGGCCGCAATGATCGTCGACCGCGTCAATGCCATGCGCGACATCGTCCGCCGGGTGGCGCCGCGAATTCCCGAGGCGCAGGCTCTGTATACCGACAAGTTGCGCCAGCGGCTGGTCGAAGCGCTGGGCGGCGCCAGCGACGAGCGCATGCTGCAGGAGATCGCAGTTTTCGCGACGCGCATCGACGTGGCCGAGGAACTGAGCCGGCTGACGACGCACCTCGATGAAGTCGAGCGTGTGCTCAGACAGGGTGGCACCTGCGGCAAGCGTCTCGATTTTCTGATGCAGGAACTCAACCGCGAGGCCAACACGCTCGGCTCGAAGTCGGCGATCACCGAGGTTTCGCAGGCGTC
>DAOMFF010000224.1:1264-3224 GCA_035429665.1 Azonexus sp. | reverse complement strand
GGATGCTCGGCAAGTATCTGGAAAACAACATGCGCACCTTCGTTGATTTCCAGCACAAGCTGCAGGACCAGTCACGTTCGATGTACGGCGACAACAGCCATCTGCAGGCGGATTTCTGGGCGCAGTTCCTCAATTTCCAGCAGCCCGCGATGCAGAGCATGATGACGGCCTACATGGATCAGTCCAAGAAGATGTTCCAGCAGATGCAGGATCAGTTGCAGAGCCAGACACGCAACATGTTCACCGGCTTCAAGGCGGGCGCTGCGGCGGACAAGGTCGAGAAGTAATCCCTGCCGCGGCCCGGAGGCGGCGGATCGGGCCTCGTTCTCACCGGCGCTCAGGCGGTGATTGATTCCGGCAATCGTTCCTGGATGAGATTGAGTAGCGGCGCAAAGACCTTCGGTGTGCCGGCGATGATGTTGCCGCTGGCCAGGTAGCCCGCTTCGCCGCGCATGTCGCTGACCAGGCCGCCGGCTTCCGAGATCAGCAGCGCACCGGCGGCCATGTCCCACGGGGAAAGCCCGAATTCCCAGAAGCCATCGTAGCGACCGCAGGCGACATAGGCCAGATCGAGCGCCGCGGCGCCAGGACGGCGCTGGCCGGCGGTCTTCCGGGTCAGTTCCTTGAAGATCGCAAGATAGGTGTCGATGTGATCGAACATGCGATAGGGGAATCCGGTGCCGAGCAGCGAATCCTGGAGTTTGGTCCGCCTGGAAACACGGATGCGGCGCTCGTTCAGGAAGGCGCCCGCGCCCTTGCTGGCGGTGAACAATTCGTTCCGGTTGGGATCGAAAATGACCGCCTGTTCGATGTTGTTGCCTTTCGCCAGCGCGATCGAGACGGCGTACTGTGGCAGGCCATGAATGAAGTTGGTGGTGCCGTCCAGGGGGTCGATGATCCACCGGTAATCGCCATCGGCAGAACCCTTCCCGGCGGTCGCTCCGGACTCCTCTGCTAAAATCCCGTACTGCGGATAGGCGTCCCGCAGCGTTTCGATGATCGCGGCCTCGGCCTTCCTGTCGACCTCGGTCACGAAATCGTTGGCCTGTTTCAATTCCACCTTGATCAGGTCAAGGTCGTTGGACGCGCGATTGATGATCTTGCCGGCGCGGAGCGCCGCCTTGACGGCAATGTTCAGGGCTGGATGCATGGCTTAAAGAGCTGGCGGGTGGCGAGGCCGCCCGATCAATTTGGAGAAACCCGATTTTACTATGAAGCCCGAACTCCTGCTGTCGCGAATCCGTGTCGTCCTGTGTCGTCCGAGTCATCCCGGAAACATCGGGGCGGCGGCACGGGCCATGAAGACCATGGGGCTGACCGATCTGCGCCTGGTCGATCCGAAAAAGTTTCCCGATCCTGAAGCCGATGCCCGGGCGACTGGCGCGGTCGACGTTCTGGAATCGGCAAAAATCAGTGACTCGCTGTCCGAAGCGCTGGCCGGCGCCATTTTTGTTGTCGCCCTGTCGGCGCGGCGCCGCGATCTGGGTCCGCCCAGCGGGCAGCCACGGGAGATGGTGGCCCGTCTGCTGGCGCAAGCCGGGCACGGCCAGGTGGCACTGGTGTTCGGCAACGAGACCGTGGGCCTGACCAACGGCGAGATCCAGCAATGCCATGCGGCGGTGTCGATCCCGGCCAACCCGGAGTTCAGTTCGCTGAATCTCGGCGCGGCGGTGCAGGTGCTAAGTTACGAAATCCGCATGGCGGCCCTGGCCGGGCTGCCGGCAGGAGCTGACGTAACGGTTACCCCCGCGTCGTCACGACTGGCGACCCACGATGAAGTCGAGGGCATGTACGCACATTTCGCGGCGGTGATGACCGAAACCGGGTTTCTCAACCCGGCACATCCGGGAAGGCTGCTGCCCAAATTGCGCCGTCTCTTTTCGCGAACCCAACTCGAAAGGGACGAGATCAACATCCTGCGCGGAATCCTGGCCGCCACCCAGAGCCCAACCGGGCATGC
>DAOMFF010000224.1:0-1164 GCA_035429665.1 Azonexus sp. | reverse complement strand
GGCGTTGCCCGTGACTGTGGTGTCCGGGATGTCCGCATGCCATGTCTGGCCGCGAAGGGGTGCCGGCAATCAACAAAAACCCCGTCCTGGGGACGGGGTCATATCAATCCTGAGCCGGATGTCTTGGTGGGTGCTGAGGGGTTCGAACCCCCGACATCCAGCTTGTAAGGCTAGCGCTCTACCAACTGAGCTAAGCACCCAAGGTTCGATTACTGGATAGCGTCCTTGAGGCCTTTGCCCGGGCGAAACTTCGGCACCTTGGCGGCCTTGATGTTCAGCGACTTGCCGGTACGCGGGTTGCGGCCGGTGCGGGCAGCACGCTCGCCGACGGAAAAGGTGCCGAAGCCGATCAGGCTCACGCTGTCGCCAGCCTTGAGCGCGTCCTTGACCGCGGCAACGGTTGCATCCAGTGCGCGACCGGCGGCAGCCTTGGAAATTTCGGCTTGCTCAGCGATTACGTCGATCAGTTCGGATTTGTTCATGGGATCCCCTTTGGTGGAAAAACGACAACGAAATTTGTTCGTGGCATGATTTATATCTCCCCTGAAATCCTTGTGTCAAGCGGATTCTGGGGCACAGCGTGGGGCACAGCGGATTCTGGCATACCTGCCCGGCAAGTTCGTCATCTTTTGAAGACGGCCAATTTTTCGAGGACCTTGCGGCGCCCGGTCAATACGATGACGGCATCGACCGAAGGGGTCTGTGCCTGGCCGGTCAGAAGCACGCGCAGGGGCATCGCCAGCTTCGGCATCTTGAGTCCATGGCGAGCGACCGTCTCCTTGATCAGCGCATTGATCGCCGGCACCTCCCAGTCAACCCCGGCGATCGCGGTGGCAAAATCGGCCAGCGCCGGTCGTGCATCGTCCGCCAGATGCTGCGCCAGCAGGTCGGGCGAGGGGGATACCTCGACATAGAAGATCTCCACCGCGTCGGCGAGCACGTTCAGCGTGTTGCTGCGGTCAACGTACAGTTCGACGGCCTTTTCCAGGTCCGGCCCGGTCCTGGTGTCGACGCCGCGGGCGGCAAGGCGGGCCCTGACCTTTTCCGTGAGCTCGGCAAGCGGCAGCTGCTTCATGTAGTGCTGATTGAGCCACAGCAGCTTTTCGGTGTTGAACTGGGCGGCCGAGGCGGTGATGTGGTCGAGGTCGAACCATTCGACGAACT
>DAOMFF010000223.1:0-3239 GCA_035429665.1 Azonexus sp. | reverse complement strand
TTGGTCGGGGCGGCGGGATTCGAACTCGCGACCCCTTGCACCCCATGCAAGTGCGCTACCAGGCTGCGCTACGCCCCGACAAGCGACGGATTATAACTGAAAACCCGGGGAATCAAAGGCGCAGCATCTCGATAACATGTTGCAATTCGGCGCGGAGACCGCCTGAGGAAGCGGCTTCGCCCGAAGCTTCGACGGCACCCCGAGAATCTCCGTGGACGGCAACAGCTTCACTCGCGTCCCCCTCATCGAGCCGGTTGCGTGCCCCGCTGATCGTGAAACCCTGGCTGTAGAGAAGTTCGCGTATGCGCCGGACGAGCAGGACTTCATGATGCTGGTAGTAGCGCCGGTTGCCGCGCCGCTTGACCGGCTTGAGCTGACTGAACTCCTGCTCCCAATAGCGCAGGACATGCGGCTTGACCCCGCACAGTTCGCTGACCTCGCCAATCGTGAAATAGCGCTTGGCCGGAATCGGTGGCAATTCCTCGCCACCCGAAGGCTTATGCCGCTGTTCCATCGCTGGCGAGTTCGACATCGGACTTCAGTTTCTGGCTGGCGTGAAAGGTCACCACGCGGCGGGCGGTAATGGGGATTTCCTCGCCGGTCTTGGGATTGCGCCCCGGACGCTGCGGCTTGTCGCGCAACTGGAAATTGCCGAAGCCGGAAAGCTTGACACCATCCCCGGTTTCCAGGGCATTGCGGATCTCCTCGAAGAAGGCCTCGACCATATCCTTGGCCTCACGCTTGTTGAGGCCAACCTTTTCGAACAACAGATCGGCGAGTTCCGCCTTGGTCAGTGTCATCTCGTGATTTCCGTCAGGAACGCAGTTGCGCGGCGAATGCCTGTTCCAGACAGGACACCAGTTGCTGCACCGCCAATTCGACTTCCGTATCTTGCAAAGTACGTTGAGTATCTTGCATAACTATCCGGAAAGCAAGACTTTTCTTGTTTTCTGGCACCCCCTTTCCGGCGTACAGATCGAACAATTGGACGTCCTGAACGAGCGGCGGCAACTTGTCTTTCAGGCCATCCTTCAGCGTCTGCAACGCCAGATCCCGATCGACGACAATGGCGAGATCACGGATCACCGGCGGGAATTTCGAGACATCGGCGTAAACCGGAACGGTTGTCGCCGTTACGACAGCGAAATCGACTTCGAAAACCACCGGCGCCATGGGCAGGTCGTACTTTTGCACCCATTCCGGATGCAACTCGCCGATGCAGCCGATGGCGACGCCGTCGCGCAGCACTTTAGCGGACCGCCCCGGATGCAGGGCGGGATGCACAAGCTTCTCGAAGCGCAATGCGGCCGGCGCCAGCAATGCCTCGAGGTCTCCCTTGATGTCGTAGAAGTCGACCTTGCGCGCGCCGCTGCCCCAGCCTTCCGGCAACGCACCGCCGTAAGCCAGGCCGGCCAGCATCCACGGCTGGTGAAACCCGCCAACCGGCAGCCCCCCGGCTGCGCGCCGGAAAATGCGCCCGGTCTCGAACAGCCGAACACGGCTCTGCTTGCGCCTGAGGTTGGTCACCAGATTCGAAATCAGGCCGCCCAGCAGGGTCGACCGCAACACGGCCATCTGGCTGGCGATCGGGTTGGCCAGACGGATCAGGTCAGCGTTGGCCGCGAAGTCCAGTTCCCAGGCCTCTTCGACGAAGGCGAAGTTGACCACCTCCTGATAGCCGCGGTCGACCAGCAACTGGCGAACACGCGCCTGTGGACGCTGCCCTTCCGGCTGCGCCAGCATCGCCAGCGGACCGCGTGGCACGGGTGCGGGAATGTTGTCGTAGCCGTGCAGACGGGCGATCTCCTCGATCAGGTCCTCCTCGATTTCCATGTCGAAGCGCCAGGTCGGCGGCTGGACCAGGAAATCGTCGCCATCGCGGGTGAACGGCAAGCCGAGCCCGGAGAACAGCCGGGCGATCTCCGCCGCCGGCAATGGCACGCCGAGCACGCTTGCCGCGCGCGCGGTACGCAGGCGCACCGGGTTGCGTGCCGGCATCCCGGCGCTCGCCTCGACCACCGGCCCGGCCGCGCCGCCACAGATGTCGAGAATCAGGCGGGTAGCCCGCTCGATGGCCGACCGGGTGCCACCGAAATCGACGCCACGCTCGAAACGGTGCGAGGCGTCGGAGCCGAAACCGTAGCGGCGGGCACGCCCGGCGATCGCCTTCGGGGCAAAGAAGGCCGATTCGAGAAAGAGTTCGCTCGTTTCCAGCGTGATCCCGCTGTCTTCGCCTCCCATGATGCCGGCCATGGCCAGCGACTTGGCGTCATCGGCAATCATCAGGATGTCGGCGTCGATGGCGATGGTCTGCCCGTTGAGCAGCAGCAGGGTCTCGCCGGGCTGCGCCATGCGGGCATGCACCGTTCCATTGAGCCGGGTGTTGTCGAAGGCGTGCAACGGCTGGCCCAGTTCGAGCATCACGTAGTTGGTGACGTCGACCAGCGCCGAGATGGCGCGGATGCCGCATCGCTCGAGGCGGCGCTTCATCCACTCCGGCGTCAGCGCCCTGGCATCGACACCCTTGAGGACGCGGCCGAGATAGAGCGGACAGGCGGCCGGCGCATCGAGAACGACGGCACGCTGATCGGCGATGGTGGCCACAACGGTGGGAACCTCCGGCAGCGTGGCCGGGGCGCCGGTAATGGCCGAAACCTCGCGGGCAACTCCGGTCAGCGACAGGCAGTCGGCGCGGTTCGGCGTCAGCTTCAGTGTGAACAGGCGGTCTTCGAGGTCGAGATACTGCCGGATCGACTGCCCGACCGGCGCATCCGCCGGCAGAACCAACAGGCCCGAGGCATCTTCGGCGATCCCCAACTCCTTGGCCGAACAGAGCATGCCGGACGACTCGATGCCGCGCACCTTGGCGACCTTGATCACGAAATCGCCGGGCAGTTGCGCGCCAGGCAAGGCGCACGGGACGCGCTGGCCGACGGCAACGTTCGGCGCGCCGCAGACGATGGTCGTCGGCTCGCCGCGGCCGGTATCGACCCGGCAGACGTTCAGGCGGTCGGCATCCGGATGACGGGTCACCTCCAGCACTTGGGCGACGACGACATCGTTGAAGTGCGGGGCGACCGGGTCAAGTTCCTCGACCTCGAGGCCGGCCATGGTCAGTTGATGGGCGAGTTCCTCGCTCGACAGTTGGGGATCGACGAGGGTTCTCAGCCAGGATTCGGAAAATTTCATGCGAATTGCCTCAGGAAGCGCAGGTCGCCTTCGAAGAACAGGCGCAGGTC
>DAOMFF010000222.1:0-3244 GCA_035429665.1 Azonexus sp. | reverse complement strand
ACGCCGCGCGGCAAGCCCGGCCCGCAGGCCGCCCACGGCGCCCGCCAGGGGATCAACAACTACACCGACTGGTTCGCCGGCGACAACGACATGCGTGGCGACTACCACGGCTACGACGGCCCCTGCCCGCCTTGGAACGACGAGATCATTCACCACTACGTATTCACGGTCTACGCGCTGGACGTCGAGCAGTTGCCGCTCGCCGGCAGGTTCGGCGGTCCGGAAGTGCGCGCCGCGATGGCCGGCCATATTCTCGCCGAGGCCAGCCTGACCGGCACCTATACCCTGAACCCGAAACTCGGCGCCTGACCCGGCAGCCCGCCAGGAAGAAAGGCAATGCAACTCCGCATGGCCGTTTGGACTTCTGCCGCCGTCAGTTCACCGGCTTGTCGTTCGGATTGGCGATCGCCGCCTTGAGCTTTTCCGACATCGGCATCTGCAGGTTGATGCCCTGCGGCGGAATTGGGTTCATGAACCATTTGTCGTAAAGCCTGGCCAGTTCGCCGCTGTTCATCAGATCAACCAGCACTTCATCGACGAACTTCTTGAACTGCGGATCGTCCCGCGGCAGCATCAGTCCGTAGGGCTCCGTCGACAGCGTCTCATCGAGGAATGCGAGTTTATCCTTTAGCGGAGACCCCACGCGTTCCGCCGCGATGATCGCGTCGTCACCGACGAAGGCATCGGCCCTGCCCGCGTTCATCAGCGCCATCGACTCGGCGTAGTTGCGCCCGATCACGTAGTCGATGCTCAGGTTGCGTGCAAAAGCCTGCTGCTTGATCAGGCGATCGGCGGTCGTGCCCAGCGTGGTAACCACGCGCCTGCCGTTGAGGTCGCCGAGCGAGCGGATACTCTTGTCCTTCCTGACCATGATCCTGACGTCAGCAATGTAGAAAGTATTGCTGAACGCCACCTGCTTCTGGCGGGCAACGGTGTTGGTGGTCGACCCGCATTCGATGTCGGCTATGCCGACCTTGACCATCATGATCCGCGTATTGGCCGGCATCGTCACCGGCCGCACCTCGATCTTCTGGCCGACCCTTTTTTCCAAGGCGTCGACGATTTTCAGACAGATATCCCACGAATACCCGGCAGAGGTGTCGCTTCCGATGACTTCCGGGCTGGGAATGACATAGGAAAAGGGCGTGGCGGCTTCGCGATGCCCGAGGTTAATCACCCGCTCCTCGGCGATTCGGCCCAGCGTCGGTCCGGGATCCTTGTCGGCCTGCGCCGCCGCCGGGTTGGCCGCGGAGAGGAAGGCTGCAAGCAGCAGCGTTGCCGCGGAAAATCCGGGCGTCACCAGGCGCAAGATATTCATGATCGGCCTTTTCATTTCTTGACTGCAGGCGCCGAATTTTCACGGCTGATCAGCCAGACGGTGCCAACCTTGACAAAATCGAGCATCTTGCGGGTGGCCTCGCGGTGCAGGTCGTCATTGTAGTCCTGCGTGAATTCCACCGTCGCCCGGTCGAGTCCATTGAGGCGAACCTTCAGGTTCTGCACGCCGACCGGCACGTTGCCGGCCTGCGCGAAGCGCCCCTTCTGGCGAGTCTCCCAGTCTGCGCGACTAAGGCCCCCATCCGGCGTGAAGTCCGGCGCGTAAAACTTCTCGTAGCCAGCAAAGTCCTTTCTCGCGACAAGGGCCGCCCACACCTTGACCTGGTTGGCAACCTCTGCCTGCGGGCCGCTCGCTGAATCCAGGCCCGTCTGCGGGATCGGCGCGGCTGGAGCCATCACGACGGACGGGGCCGACGGCGCGAAGGCGGTGCGGTTGCTCTCGAGCAGGGTGAGCGCCCGCGCATTGAGGGCCTCGCGATCGATGGCGGTCGCCTTGACCGGTTCGGCAATGCACGATTCGCTGGCGGCGACGGTAGACAGATCCTGCGGATCGGGCGCTTCGAGGTCGGGCCGCTTGAGACCGAGCACGTCGCTGAGGACCCCCATGCCGGCGTAGGTGCGGACATAGGCCAGGGTCAGGTCGGTGTCGGCGTTGATCGCCGCGCGTCTGGCGGAGAGCAATTCGTTCTCGGTGTCAAGCAGGTCGAGCAGGGTGCGCTGGCCGACGTTGAACTGGTCGCGATAGGCGTCGCGCGTCTTTTCCACGAGGCCGACCTGAATGTTGAGGAAGGACACCTGCTCGCGCAGGCGCTGGACGTCGTTGTAGGCGATCGAAAGCGTTTGCCGCGTGTCCCGGCAGGCCTTGTCGCGCAGATCGACGGCGAGGTTGCGGCGCTCAATGTATTGCCGTTCGCGGGCGCGGTCCGAACCGCCGTTGAACAGGTTGTAGGTCAACACCACCTCGGCCACGTTGTTGATGCGGTCGCCAATGACGTTCAGCGCGTTCTCGGAGTTGTCGGCGCGCGCCCGGAAATCGAGGCGGGGCGAGTAGGCGGCGCGGCGCACGGCGATGTCGTGTTCGGCGGCCTCGATATTCTCCTGGGCGGCGAGCACGCTCGGGTTCTCCTTGAACATCCGTTCGAGCGCCGCCTTCTGGCTGGCCGGCATCGCCCGGCCGATCAGCGCTGGCGGGAAGGCGACGTGCGGCGGAGCCTCGTTGATGATGCGCTGATAACGCGCGGTGACGTCATGCAGGTTGGCCGTCTCGGTGGTCAGGTTGACCTCGGCCAGCGCCAGACGGCTGGCTGCCTGCTCGAGATCGACGCGGCGGCCGACACCGGACTGGGTGCGGCGCAGCAGTTGTTCGAACGTCGCGCGGTGCTGAACGTAGTTGTCTTCGGCAAGATCGACGAGGAAGCGGTAGCGCAGCACGTCGAGGTAGGCGCGGCCTGCTTCGAGGGCGACGTTGTCGATCGCCTCGAGGAGTTCGTAGTAGCGCACCAGTTGGGCCTTGTTCAGTCGTTTGACTTCGTTGCGCGTGGCAAAGCCGTCGAACAGCATCTGGTTGAGGCTGACCAGCCAGCCGGTGCGATTGTAGTAACCCTCGTTGTAGGTTTTCGAGCCACTGAACACCGGCTCCTTGATATATTCGCGCCCGGCCCCGGCCACCACATCGACGCGCGGCAAATAGCCGCCGAAGGCGACGCCGACCTCCTCGACCGAAGCCTTGAAGTTGTGGTACTTGGCATTCACTTCGGGGTTGTTCAGGATCGCCTTCTGAGCGACTTGACGCAGCCGCGCGAAGCTCGCATCGCGTTCCGGCGCAGCTGCCTCGGCCGCCAGCCCGATCAGCGGAAATGCAGCGAGCACGAGGGTGGATAGGATTCTTCTGTGTCTCATTGACGGA
>DAOMFF010000221.1:0-3277 GCA_035429665.1 Azonexus sp. | reverse complement strand
AAACTATATCTGCCTCATCTGAGCTAGCGCCAGTTGCCTTCTCCCATGCGTCCAGTGCTTCATCGTTCTGGCTGAACTGTCCGTGGAAAAGCGCTTTCACCGCAAACGCATATCCGGGGACGGGCCCTTGGGGACCGAGTGCACCTAGGCGCCGAAGGTTCTCTTCAATAGATTTCTTTTCGGAGCCGTCAAGCGCGCTACCGGATGCCATCTCTCGATCT
The DNA here is from genome assembly GCA_035429665.1 of Azonexus sp. Classification (GTDB taxonomy): domain Bacteria; phylum Pseudomonadota; class Gammaproteobacteria; order Burkholderiales; family Rhodocyclaceae; genus Azonexus. Next base: position 3,056 of record DAOMFF010000221.1, on the reverse strand, counting down.
ATTAGTATCTGAGCAGTGACACTACCGATCTCAGCCAGAACATCGGCCTTGTCGATTTGCAGCGCCTTATCAAAATAATGTTTTGCGATCAAAGCATTTCCTAGGTTCGAGGCCTGCTCTTGGCTATTCAATGCAAGGTAACCAACGATTGTATAAGGTAGGGAGCGCGATCGAATGTGTGTCCAGTGTTTTCTGGCGGCTAGAAGAGCTTCTGCTACTTGTTCTGGGTCGCTTACGTGAACTGTCGAAGCAAATACGGCCGGATTGGCGTACTTCAGAATGAGGATGCCTGCCCTCTTTTCAGCGTCTGAGATGTCCTTTGCTGTCAGTTCACTAACTTGCACTTCGGTTGAGCTAAGATGGGCGAGGACTCGAACAACATAAGTGTCGGAACCAAGCGGCTTCACGATGGCGCCGCTAATTCTCACTGCCGGCAGATCAAGCACTCGTCGAACGGCGTCAGAGAGCGCTCTCACGGGTACTCCTGCCTGCGGAAGAACCAGATCAGTACGCCGCCACTCCGAAGCGGGCTTCGATTTGATCTCACGCTCGAGTTCGGCAAGGAGATATTGCAACGGTTGCGTGCGGGACTGGCATTCATTCGGTTCGAGCTGGATTCGCTTTTGCCGCTCAAGCGATGTAACTGCGGGCCCTGGAGTGGCGCGGCGTGCATCGACACGAAGTATTGCGGTCTGGACGGCTCGATCTGTAAACTGCTTCGGGGTTGTGCCAGACTTAACGACATCCTCTGGCAATTCAAACGTATCCACATAGACTACATCCGGCGACACATCCTTGTAGACGTCCAGTAGAAGCACAAGAACCAGAAACACGCCCGCCAACCATAGAAATGCCTTGCCCGCTGGCTCAATGTAGCCAAGAAGCTGTCTGAAGAAGCCAAACACCTTCTTCACGTAGCTCCAAGGCGTTCCAAGGGTTCCACGCAGGAAATCGATTGAGTGGCCCGCCGCACTCCGCAAGGCCTTAAGACTACTTTCCAGAAACATATTCTTTGTCCCAGTGCCATCAGACTCAGAGGTATTTTTCCTCCGGGTGCTATTCGCGGGCTTTGAAGCCGTGGAAAGAACTTCAATATACCCAAAACAGCGTTCTAATGGGGAGGGATCGCCTTGTCTTGCCCGACTCCCAGGCTCAGATCAGCGGCAACCTCCCCACCAATGACAAGGCCACGCGGGTTCAGCCTAGCCCGGAACCTCGCCCGCATCCTTCTCCACCCAGATGTAGCGGGCGACGGCGTGTTCGAGCGCGAGTTCGACTTCGTCGGCGAGGATGACCGTCATCGGCCGCTGTTGCAGGACCTTGAGCGGGCGCGATTCGGCGAGGCCGTAGGCGGTGAGTTGTTCGCGCTGGAGCGCGTCGATTTCGTCGCCGAATCCGGCGAGGCGGACTTCCTGGCCGGGCGGAATGAAGGCGAGCGGCAGGCGGGCCGCCTTGCGGATTTCGGGTTTCGGGGTCATGGCGTTACCAGACGGCGTGCAGCAGCAGGTTGAACAGGCCGCCGACGAGGAAGGCGAAGGGGACGATGACGGCGACCATGGCCAGCGCGATCTTCACGCCCTGTTCCTTGACCATCATCATCAGGCTGGCGAAGCAGGGGATGAACAGCGTGATCGTGATCATGCCGACCACGGCCTGGATCGGGCTCAGGTCGTGCGACATGGCGAAGAGGCCGGTGGCGCCGAAGTCGCGGCGCAGGAAGCCCATGACGAAGGCGGCGCTGGCTTCCGGCGGCAGGCCGAGCCAGCCGGTGACCAGCGGTTCGCCGACCTTGATGATGCCGGGCAGGGCGCCGGTCTTGTCGAGCACGAACATGATGAAGGTGCCGAGCAGGAAGAGCGGAATGACCTCGACCAGGTACCACTGGAGGCGGCCGGCGGTCTTCTTGAGCACGTTGCCGAGGATCGGCATGCGCATCGGCGGCAGTTCGGTGACGAGCGGGATGCGCCGGCCGGGGATCAGCTTGCTGGCGAGGAAGCCGACCAGCAGCAGGACGCCGACCATGGCCAGCGTCCAGATCAGGACTGCGGTGAACGAGACGCTGCCGAGCATGCCGAGGACGACGCCGAGTTGCGCCGAGCAGGGAATGGCGAGCGCCAGCAGCAGGATGGTGATCATGCGCTCGCGCGGGCTGTGCAGGATGCGCGTGGTCAGCGTCGCCATCGTCACGCAGCCGAGGCCGAGCACCATCGGCAGCACGGCGCGGCCGTTGAGGCCGATCAGCGCGAACAGCCGGTTGGCGATGACCGACAGGCGCGGCAGGTAGCCGGAATCCTCGAGCACGCCGAAGGCGATGAAGAAGGTGGTGACGATGGGGAGAATGAGCGCCAGGGCGTAGGTCATGCCCATGGTCCACAGGCCGTACTGGCCGACCAGCAATTCGACGATCCACGGGACGTCGACCGCGGCAGTCACGAAATCGGTGAACGCCGGGTTGAGGATGCCTTCGAAGAGGTCCTTTTCCAGCAGCCCGACCAGCGTCGTCGCGCCGAAGACGCCGACGAATTCGTAGACCACGTAGAGCACGCCGAGCAGGATCGGGATGCCCCACAGCGGATGCACGACATACTGGCCGACGCGCTGGGCGAGCAGCGGGCTGCTGCGCGCGGCGCGCTGGATGACGCTGGTCGCCAGGGTGTCGGCGGCTTCGCTGCGCTCGCGGGCGAGCACTGCCGCCACCTTGTTGGCGGTGCGGTGCGAGGCGGCCTGGCGCAGCGCCTTGATTTCCGGGAACTTGTCGCCGGCCTGTTCTTCCAGCCAGGCGGCGACTTCGGCATCGCCGCCGAGATAGAGGATCGCCAGCCCGCGCGCCGCCAGGTGCGGGTGCGGAGTGAGCCGGCCGATGGCCTCGCCGACGCGGGCGATGTCGGCCTCGCTGTCGGCGTCGTAGTGCAGCAGCGCGCCCGGCGGCCGGGCCTGGCCGAGGCTGCTGGTCAGTTCGCCGATGCCTTCGCCGCCGGTGGCGACGGTGGCCAGCACCGGGATGCCGAGTTCCTCGGCGAGCGCCGGAATGTCGACGGTGACGCCGCGCGCCGCCG
>DAOMFF010000220.1:0-3277 GCA_035429665.1 Azonexus sp. | reverse complement strand
AGCATATTCGTCGCTTCGCCGAAACCATGGGGACCGACGCCCCTGACCTGCCCAGTCTCTATCAGGACATCCTCTTCAAGCGCATCACGCTGGCCGACGCCGCCACGGCGCTCGATGACCTCGGGCAACGCCAGTTCGCGTATGAAATGGCGGTCTGCGTCTGCGACGCCGATGGCGTGCAGGGCAGCAGCGAGAAACAATTCCTCGCCGAGTTGAAGGCCCTGCTCGGCCTTGCCGGCGACGCGCAAAGCGCCGATGCGGAACGCCAGTCCGACAGCGTGGCCGCGAGCGCCGCCACGTCGACGCTCGCCTCCGGCCCAGTGGTCGCGGCGGCGGCTGCGGTCAACGAGGCAGAACTCGACAAATCCATCCTGAACCACGCCATCCTCAATGGCGCCCTCGAACTGCTGCCACAGTCGTGGGCCTCGGTCGCCATCATCCCGTTGCAGATCAAGATGGTCTATCGCATCGGCAAGACCTATGGCCACGAACTCGATCAGGGGCACATCAGGGAGTTTCTGGCAACCGTCGGCGTTGGCCTGACCTCGCAATACCTGGAACAGTTCGGTCGCAAGTTGCTTGGCGGCCTGCTCGGCAAGGTCGCCGGAAAGACCGTCGGCAGGATCGGCAGCGCGGCCACCGGCATTGCCTTCTCCTTCGCCAGCACCTATGCGCTCGGCCAGGTCGCCAAACGCTACTACGCTGGCGGCCGCGAGATGAGCGCGCAGTTGCTGCAGGAAAGTTTCCAGAACCTGCTCGGCCCGGCCAAGCAATTGCAGAGCCAGTATCTGCCGCAGATCCAGCAGAAGGCAAAGACGCTCGACGCGGGCCAGATCATGGCCATGGTTGGCGGCAAGGACCTCTGAGATCGCTGGCCGGAGATTCCGTCAGTCGCCCCAAGACAGCGAAATATCCACTCTGATAAACCGTTCGCGGACAGCATGGTCATCCGTCCGCGCCGCGACGCGGCACGCCTCGACCACCCACAGCAAAGGACAATCAACATGCGCCACTACCCTTCCGACAGCCCGCAAGCCATGGCTCGCCTGGTCGTGCTTGCCTTGCTGGCCGACGGAATCATCGACACGCGCGAGCTGGACCTGCTCGACGACAAGCGGACCATCGCCAGTCTCGGTCTCGATTCCGCGAGCTTCGACGACGTCTTCTACGGCTTCTGCGCCGACATGCTGCGCACGGGACAGCGCATGACTTCCGAGCGCCTCGACCTTGATGAGGACACCATCGACCGCATGCTGGACGAAGTCCGGAATCCTCTCCTGCGGAAGAAGACGCTGCGCGCGATGATGGATATCGTTCATGCCGACCGGCAACTCACCGGGGGCGAGACAGCGCTGATCGCGCGGGTCCTGAAGCGCTGGTCTATCGACCTGGATCAGCTTTCCACAGCGTCGGCGGGCGCTCACCGCCTCTCACCGCGCAACTTGCAGCAAGGCCTTCGCGCCTGAGAGGCGACCTGCCTGTCAATTGGTCGGCCACCAATCCGGGCCGCCATTGTCCGTCCCGAGGCGGACGCGGCACATGACGCGGGGCCGCTCCAAATCCTGCGCAGACGAGACGGGTCTCGGTAAACGGGAATACGCCATCGCGGGGAGGCCGATCTGCTAAGATTCGCCCGGACTTTTCAGGCGCCCCCACTTGTCCTCCCTCCAGGAAACATTCTCTCCCGACGGCCCGCTGGCGCGGGCCATCAACGGCTACCGCGTGCGTGCGCAACAGGTCGACATGGCCGAGCGCATCGCCGCGGCCATCAATTGCTGTTCGGTTTTCATCGCCGAGGCGGGCACCGGCACGGGCAAGACCTTCGCCTACCTGGTGCCGGCGCTGCAATCGGGCGGCAAGGTCATCGTCTCGACCGGCACCAAGACCCTGCAGGACCAGTTGTTCAACAAGGACCTGCCGATGGTGCGCGAGGCGCTCAAGGCGCCGGTCCGCATCGCGCTGCTCAAGGGGCGCGCCAACTACGTCTGCCCCTACCATCTCCAGCGAGCGCTCGCCGATGGCCGCTTTCTGACCCGCGAGGATGCCGCCGACGCGCGCCGCATCTCGGTCTTCGCCAAGCTCACGCATAGCGGCGACAAGGCCGAATGCCTGGACGTCTCCGAGAACTCGCCGGTCTGGAACCACACCACCTCGACCCGCGAAAACTGCCTCGGCCAGGAATGCCCAGACTACAAGGGCTGCTTCGTGATGCAGGCGCGGCGCGAGGCGATGGCGGCCGATCTCGTGGTGGTCAATCATCACCTGTTCTTCGCCGACGTCATGCTGCGCGACGAGGGTATGGCCGAATTGCTGCCGGCCTGCAACACGGTCATTTTCGACGAGGCGCACCAGTTGCCGGAAGTGGCGACGCTGTTCTTCGGCGACACCGTGTCGACGGCGCAGATTCTCGATCTGGCGCGCGATGCGCGCTCCGAAGGGCTGGCCAATGCCCGTGACTGCCTCGAACTGCAAACGGGCAGCCGGCAGATCGAAAAGGTCGCCAGGGATCTGCGGCTGGCAGTCGGCATCGATGCCGGACGCTTCGCCTGCGGTCAACTGCTCGAAAAGCCCGAATTTGCCCCGGCCCTGAAGCTGCTCGAAGGAGAGGTGGCGAAGTTCGCCGCCATCCTGGAAACCCAGGCGCAGCGTGCCGAAGGGCTGGAAAAATGCTGGCAGCGGGCGCTCGAACTGGTGGCGCGCATTGCCGAGTGGCAGAAGACCAGCGACGGCTACGTGCGCTGGGGCGAAGCGTATACCCACTCGCTGCAGCTGAACTCGACGCCGCTCGACGTCGCCGAGATATTCAAGAAACAAATGGGCGGACATCCGCGCGCCTGGATTTTCACTTCGGCGACGCTCGCCGTGCAGGGCAAGTTCCAGCACTACTGCAGCGAACTCGGTCTCGGCGAGCCGGAAACGGCGTGTTGGAAAAGCCCCTTCGATTACGCAAGGCAGGCGGTGCTCTATGCGCCGCTCGGCATGCCCGAGCCGAATTCCTTCGGGTACACCGATGCCGTCGTCGACGCGGCGTTTCCGGCGCTGCTGGCCTCGGGCGGCCGCGCCTTCTTCCTGTGCACCAGCCTGCGCGCCATGCGCCGCACCCACGAACTGCTCAAGGCACGGCTTGAGGACGAGGGCTACGAACTGCCGCTGCTGCTGCAGGGCGAAGGCAGCAAGAACGACCTGCTGCAGCGCTTCCGCCACCTCGGCAATGCTGTCCTCGTCGGCAGCCAGAGCTTCTGGGAGGGGGTCGACGTGCGCGGCGAGGCGCTGTCGC
>DAOMFF010000219.1:0-3294 GCA_035429665.1 Azonexus sp. | reverse complement strand
GCAGGTGCTGCGGAAGGATTCTCCGACCGCGGTTAAACGGGAAAGCGGTGCGTCCTTTGGACAACTCCGCTGCTGCCCCCGCAACGGTAAGCAAGTGCGGGCGCGCCACAATGCCACTGGGTTCCAACCTGGGAAGGCGGCGCGTCAAGACTTGCGAGCCCGGATACCGGCCTGAGACAACCAGCGGAAGTGCCACGGGGGTGTGGCGCCGGTTCCCGGCCTGCGTTCCTTCTCCCAGCACTTCCTTTTCAGTCATTCCGGCATGCGGGGACGCATGCCGAAAAGGGGAGAAGAATGAATTCACGTCTCAAGCCGCTGACCGCGGCGCTTTCCATTGCCTTTCTGGCGCCGTCACCGGCTGCGGCCGCCGACTACCTCGATCCCGTCATCGTGACCGCCACGCGCTTCAGCGAACCCGAAGTCACCGTGGCTGCCAACATCAGCGTCATTACCCGCGACGACATCCGCAACACCCCGGCAACCGACCTGCCGAGCATGCTGAAATCCAGCGCCGGGGTCGACGTGCGCGCCCTCTACGGCAGCCTTGGCATCGACTCAACGGTCGACATCCGCGGCTTCGGCGAAAATGCCGGCAGCAACACGCTGATCCTTCTCGACGGCCAGCGCCTCAACCCAATCGACCTCGGCAGCGTCAGTTGGTCGGCAATTCCGCTCGACAGCGTGCAGCGCATCGAGATCCAGCGCGGCGCCGGCACCGTTCTCTATGGCGACCGCGCAACCGGCGGTGTCGTGAACATCATCACCGACAAGTCGGGTACGCCGCGTGCCGGGGCCACCATCGGCATCGGCAGTTACGACACGCAGACGGTCGACGCCAACGCAGCCGCCGGCAACGATGTCGGCTACTTCAACGTCTTCGGCCATTACGCCCACACCGACGGCTGGCGCGACAACTCGCAGGCCGAGCAGGCGGCGCTCAGCGGCCGCGGGGCGCTTTATATCGGGCAGGGCGAGAGCTTCATCGACTATTCGGTCTACAACAACCGCAGCGGCCTGCCCGGACCCCTGCTCGGCCCGGCCTATCGATCCAACCCGAGGAGCGCGTCGACCCCGAACGATTCGCAGCGCAACGACGGTTACCGCCTGCGTCCCGGCATCGCGCTACCAGTCACCGACACGCTGCGCATCGAGGCCGAAGTCTCGGTAGAGCGGCAGGATAGTCATTTCAATTACGTTTCGTTCGCCAGCGAAGGCGACCGTACCCGCGAAAACTGGTCTCTGACCCCGCGCCTGCGCTGGCAGCACGGCCTGGGCGGACTAAAGAGCGAAACCGTTGCCGGCATCGACTATTACTCGGGCAAGGTTGATGCGACCTACACCACGTCGGCCTCGCAAAGCGCCAAGCAGGACAGTCTCGGCTTCTATTTCCAGAACACCACCGAGTTCGGTGCCGGCTGGGCCGGGACCGTGGGCGCGCGCAATCAGCGCGTCGACCAGTCCGCCTCGCAGGACGCCTACCTGGGATTTTTCGGCCCACAGCCCGGGCTGGAAGGCAGTGCCGATTACACCAGAAACGCCTGGGATCTCGGTCTGACCTATTCGGGCAACGGCTGGCGCGCCTACGGCAAGGGAGGCACGACCTTCCGCTTCGCGACGACGGATGAATTGTTCGGCTACGACCCCTTCACTGGCAACCCGACCTTTGCCGGCAACCTCAAGCCGCAGACCGGCACCCTCGGCGAACTCGGCGGCAGCCTGGCGCTGGGTCCGCTCACGGGTCGGGCGTCTGTTTACCTGATGAACCTGAACGACGAGATCGCCTACGACGGCAGCGTGTTCAGCAACGTCAACCTCGCCCCCACCCGCCGCCAGGGTTTCGAACTGGAGGCCGACTGGCGCATCGTTCCCTCGTTGCTGGCGCGCGTTTCCTACACCTACGCCGACTCGACTTTCCGCGATGGCATCTACAACGGCAATCAGGTGCCGCTGGTGCCGAAGAACAAGGCGGCGCTGAGGTTGTCCTGGGACGGCGGCAGCATCGGCCAATACACGGGTATCGCAAATTATGTCGGGCAACGGTATTACAGTGGAGACTACGCCAACGCACTCGACAAGCTGCCCGGCTACACCACGGTCGACCTGATGGCGGGTTGGAATTTCCAGCCGTTTTCCGTCTCCGCGCGGCTGCTCAACGCCTTCGACAAGAAGTACTCGCCCTATGCGGGTTACTCGACGTTCCAGTCCGACTACTACTATTACCCGGCCGATGGCCGTACCTTCCTGATGACCGCGAGCTACAACTTCCGCTGATGCCCAACCGCCGCCGCGCCTTCCTGATCCTCGCCCTCCTGCTGCTGCTGGTACTGGCGAGTTTCTGGGGGGCGCTGGCGGTCGGCAGCATTTCCGTCTCAACCCAGGACATCGTTGCCGCCCTGCTCGGGCAGGATGCCCAGGGTGCCGACATCATTCGCCAACTGCGCCTGCCGCGCGCCCTCGCCGGCTTCGCCTGCGGCGGCCTGCTGGCCTTGGCCGGCGCGCTGATGCAGGTATTGCTGCGCAATCCGCTGGCCGATCCCTACATCCTCGGCATTTCCGGCGGCGCCGGCGTCGGCGCCCTGTTCGCCATCATGGTCGGCCTGCCGACGTTCGCCATCGACGGGCTGGCCTTCGCCGGCGCCCTTGGCGCCATGTTCCTGGTCTTCGGGCTGGCGCACGGCGACGGCAGCTGGACGCAGACGCGCCTGCTGCTGACCGGCGTCATCGTCGCCGCCGGCTGCGGCGCGCTGATCTCGCTGATGCTGGCGATCGCCCCGGAAGACCGCCTGCGCGGCATGCTGTTCTGGCTGACCGGCGACCTCGGGCAGGCGGCCAGCGCCTGGCCGCCGATGCTGGCGCTCGCCATCGCGCTGGTGCTGGCGATGCCCTTCGCGCGCGAACTCAACCTGCTGGCGCGCGGCTTGCTGCAGGCGCAGGCGCTGGGTGTTGCGGTTAACCGCCTGCGCTATGCCGTTTTCCTGTTGGCCTCGCTGGCCACCGCCGCCTCGGTGACGACCGCCGGCTCGATCGGTTTCATTGGCCTCGTCGTCCCGCATCTGGTCCGCCTCGTCACCGGCAACGACCAGCGCCTGCTGCTGCCCGCCTCGGCGCTGGCCGGCGGTGCCCTGCTGATGCTGGCCGACATGCTGGCGCGCACGCTGATCGCCCCGCAGCAATTGCCGGTCGGTGTGCTGACGGCACTGATCGGCGTCCCGGTTTTCCTCTTTCTGCTGTCGCGGCAAGCCAGATGAACGCCCCGCTGCTGGCCACCCACGGACTTTCGGTCGAAATCGGCGG
>DAOMFF010000218.1:0-3295 GCA_035429665.1 Azonexus sp. | reverse complement strand
TTGGCCAGATTCGGCGACAGGATGCTTTCGAACTTTTGCCACTGCTCGGTGATTTCGTTGAGCTGGGCAGCCAGTTCAGGAACGCTCTTGCCACTCCGCTTCAGCTCGGCAAGATTGACCTCAAATTCACACCAGGAGTCCCCCATCCGTTGCAGCATCGCATCGCTGCATGCCCCCCATTCCCGAAACAGGAAGAATTTGCCGATACGTTGCGACAGCATGCGGTTGCGGCCGGCAACATTGACGTAGTGCGCCGCCGGCACAGCGGCATGCGTTGCCGCCTCGCGAGCCAGGCGGTCGATGGCTTCCAGAATCTCTTCGCTCAGTTCCAGCACCAAGGGGGCACTGGCCATCGCCGGGGCAGCGCCGAACAAGGCTTGCCGATAGCGCGGCCAGACATCGATGACGGCGTCTAGGCGGTCGGCGAGCGCGTCGGGGAGGCCGATGTTGCTCAGGCGATCCAGCGTTCGCATGATTTGTATTTCCAGTTGGCGCAATTTGACCCCTGACTTGGCCGGGGTGATGTTCTGACCGACCAGCGCCCATGCTATGGCCATGCGTTGCGACAGCACCCGTGGGCGACCGCAGAGATTGATCAGGGCGCCGGGAGACAGGGACTTGCCAGGCCTGGCGCTGGCCGTGTTCGATCTACGGAAAAAATTGAGCCGTTCGTTGGTGTTGCCAACTTCGGTATTCAACAAGGCGGCGTTCTGGATATGCACATTACGCCCCTCGACGACAATCACACCAATGTCGGTCAACTGACGCAGACTTCGTGAGAAGCTTTCCGGCGTCATGCCAATACGGGAAGCGATGATCTTCTTGCTGGTATTTAGCGTGACGGTGCTCTCGCCGGCCAGCCCGGGATACCCGCCGGCCAGTTCGATCAGGTAGTCAAGGACGCGCTGGGTGCCTGTCAAACCGTAATGGTAGCCGGTCACGTCGAATTCGACGGCGCATTGCCGCTGGGCCAGCGCCCCGATGATCCGCCAGCTCAGGTCGAGGTCCTGGCGGATGACGGCGCGCAGCTTCAATAGATCGAGGGCGACGACAATGCAGGGCGTGATGGTCTCTGCCGAGCAGGCATAGCGACTGGCGCCGAAGAGTTCTCCCAGGCTGAGAATTTGCTGGGTTTGCACCAGCTCGATAATTTTCTTTCTTTGCCCGGCCAGAACCGTCGAACGCTTCAGCGTACCGCTGACCAGTAAATGCATGTCACGAATCGGCTGGCCGGCACGGAACAGGCATTCGTGCGCGCCAAGTTGACGCAGGCGGCTCGCCCCGGCCAACTCGTCGAGTTGTGTCGGCGCCAACCCGGAAAACAATGGGTTGTGCGACAGCAGATCGCGCTGTGCCCATTTGGGGTCTTTGACCGTGGCAGCCAATTTTTCCGAACCTCGTGACACTCTTTCCAAAAGAACATGCTAAGGAAAAAGAGAAGGGGGCATAACCCCCTTCTTTGTGCCTAAACCTCTTGACCGGTTTAGTAGACGTCGTGCTGGGTATTGTAGACGTTGAACTTGCCGGTCGGGGTCACCAGCTTCGGATCGCGGATGACTGCCTTCAGCTTGCGTGTCTTGTCATCGACGACAACGATGGCCGACTCCTGATCCTTGCCGTTCCAAACCGAGAACCAGACTTCATCACCGGCCTTGTTGTACTCCGGCTGGACGATGCGTTTCGGACCATCCTTGATGCCGGACCATTCGCCGATCGGGATCAGTTCGCTGCCTTTTTCAAGGTTGTTGATATCCCAGACGGCCACCGACTGGCTGACCGCCGGATCGGGATTGAGTGTCGTATCGACCCACAGGTTCTTCGACTTGGGATGCGTTTTCAGGAACAGCGAACCGCCGCCCTGCCCCTTCAACGTACGCACGACCTTCCAGGCGTTGTCGGCATGCTTCTTCGGATCCGTGCCGATCAGTGAAATGCTCTCGTCCCCGAGGTGACCGGTCGCCCAGACCGGGCCGAACTTGGGATCGACGAAGTTGGCGCCGCGCCCGGGGTGAGGCGTCTTGCCCACGTCGACCAGCTTGGTCAACTCGCCTTCCTTGGTGTCGATGACGGCAATCTTGTTCGAAGCATTTGCCGCATCCATGAAGTAGCGATGCGAAGACTCGAAGCCGCCATCATGGAGGAAGGGCGCCGCCTCGATCATCTTGAGCTTCAGGTTGTTGAGATCGCGATAATCGACCGAATAAACCATGCCGGTTTCCTTCACATTGACGAAGAATTCCGGTTTGAAATGCGAGGCAACGATAGCGGCGACGCGCGGTTCCGGATGGTAGTCCTGGCCGCTCACGGTCATGCCACGAGTGGAGACGATCTTGCGCGGCTTGAGCGTGTCGCCGTCCATGATCACGAACTGCGGCGGCCAGTAGGTGCCGGCGATCGCATATTTGTCCTCCCAGCCCTTGGCCTTGGAACTCTCGACCGAACGCGCTTCCATGCCAACCTTGATTTCGGCGACGGTATCGGGCTTCTCCATCCACAGGTCGATCAGGTTGATCTTGGCATCGCGGCCGATCACGAACATGTAGCGGCCGGATGCCGACATCCGGGAAATATGCACTGCGTAGCCGGTATTCAGGATATTGACGATCTTCTTGCTGTCGCCGTCGATCAGCGCAATCTTGCCGTCGTCACGCAGGGTTACGGAGAACAGGTTGTCCAGATTGAGATTGTTCATTTTCTTCTTCGGGCGCTGGTCGACCGGAACAGTCACCTTCCACGAAGCCTGCATCTCCTTCAGGCCAAACTCGGGCGGCGCCGGTGGCGTCTGCTGGATGTAACGCGCCATGAGGTCCACTTCCTCGTCGGTCAGCACCCCTGACGTGCCCCAGTTCGGCATGCCGCCGGGGGAGCCGAACTTGATGAAGACCTTCAGGTACTCCAGGCCTTTTTCCAGCGTGATGTCCTGGGTCAGCGGCTTGCCGGTCGCGCCCTTGCGCAGCACGCCGTGGCAGCCGGCGCAGCGCTCGAAGAAGATACGCTTGGCCTTGTCGAATTCCGCTTCCGTCATCTTGGGCGCCAGCGGATTGATGTCCTGGCGCATCGGCACATTGGCCAGCGGCGAGCCACCGGCGCTCTCATACTCACGGATCGTGCTATCGCCATGAGCAGCCGGCGCCTGCGCGAAAGCCAACTGACAAAGCATCGTCAGGGCCGGCAATGCTGCCAAATGGTAACGCTTGAAATTTCTTGAAATCATATGTCTCTCCCTATTGAAATTTGATCGGCGGCGAACTATCTCACTCAAATTGAATTGCGCCTTGATTGAAATCAAATGCCG
>DAOMFF010000217.1:0-3309 GCA_035429665.1 Azonexus sp. | reverse complement strand
GACCCCGAACTGGAACAGGAGGTCCTCGACGAGGTGGGTAGCTACGGGAAGCAGCTGGGTCGCATCGGCGACGCGCTGGCCGTGCTGATCAAGCACGTCAAGCTGGAAGACCTCGACGCGGGCGAACGCGATGCGCTCACCGCATTGCGCTTTCAGCTCGAGGAGATTGCCCAGGTCAAGGCACGGTACCGTTCGGTTTCCAAACCGACTTGAGAACCCGGAGGGTGGGTGCATGCGGCAATCGGCGCGAATGCAGGATGCTGACGAGTCCGATCCTCAGAAAACGAAAGGAACCTGACGGCAGGTAGGGAGTCAAAACTGAAATTGCATCATGGCGGGAATGGTTCGGAAGTCCCATAGGACAAAGGAGGTCCACCATGAATCAGCAACTGAAGTTGGCTACCGCCGCCGTTGTTTGCGGTCTGATCAGTGGGTATGCGCTGGCTGCCTTGTCGGAGGCCGATCTCGAGCGCTTGAACAAGGATTTGACGCCGACCGGCGCCACCCGTACCGGCAATGCCGACAACACGATTCCGGAGTGGAAGGGCGGCCTCACCGTGCCGCCGGCTGGCTGGAAGCCCGAGCAGGGCTATGCCGATCCCTTCGTCGACGAGAAGCCGCTGTTCACTATTGCCGGCGCCAACGCCGACCAGTACAAGGACAAGCTCAGCCCCGGCCTGCTGGCCCTGCTCAAGAAGTACCCGGACTTCAGGATGCCGGTGTATCCATCGCAGCGCACGGTTGCGCTGCCCGACACCGCCTATTACGTGATAAGGGTGGAAGGTCCGAAGATCGACATCAAGGATGGCCACATCACCGGCCGCGTCTATTCCAACGTGCCGTTCCCGGTTCCCGCGACCGGCGAGGAGGCGATCCAGAATCACATCCTGCGCCATATCGGCGGTAGCTACGAACGCGAAGGCAACTGGCTTGCGGTGCTCTTCAATGGCGAGGTCTACAAGGGTGGCCGCGCTGACCGCGTTGTCACCGCCGCCAATTTCGACCCGCCGCAGGGTGGCAACCTTGGGGCGGCCTTGATCGGTCGCTTCACTGCCCCGGCCATCTTCGAAGGAACGACACAGCTGGTCCATGAGCCGATCGACCAGGTCGCGGAACAGCGCTCGGCATGGATCTACAACGCTGGCCAGCGCCGTGTGCGCCGCGCCCCGGACCTTGCCTACGACCACTTTGCGGATGGCACCAAAGGCTTGCGCACGACCGACCAGTATCAGGCCTACAACGGCGCCACCGACCGTTACAGCTGGAAACTGGTTGGCAAGAAAGAAATGTACGTGCCCTACAACACCTACAAGATCGGCGACAAGAAGATGAAGTACAAGGACATCGTCGATACCCACACCGTCAGGAGCGACCTGATGCGTTACGAACTGCATCGCGTCTGGGTTGTCGAGGCGACGCTGAAGGATGGCATGCGCCACGCCTATGGCAAGCGCACCTTCTATCTTGACGAAGATAGCTGGATGATACTCGGCGAGGACGCCTACGATACGCGCGGCAATCTCTGGCGCGTCGGCGTGCACGGCTTGCGCCAGAACTACGACGCGCTGGTCCCCTGGTATGGTGTCCAGATCTGGCACGATCTGACCAACGGCGGCTATCTGGTCGACAATCTCGACAACGAGATCAAGGCGCCGATCGTATTCGGCAAGAAGGCCAAGTGGGCCGACTTCCAGCCGGAGCGCCTGAATCGCACGGGTGTCGCCGCTGATGCTGACAGTGAAAAGGCTGGCTTGAAGGTTTCGAGCAACGACCGGACACGTTGATGCCCCACGCTCATGAGTATCGCCCGGGGTGTCGCGGTACTCGGAGAGCTCTGGGAAAAAAGGGTTAGTGGAGGAACCATGAGCCAAAGACCCTGACTCCTGGCTCTTCGGCAGGAGGCCAGACGGGCGAGATTCCAGCCCGATGTGCCGGCCAAGCTCGCTGCATGGTTAATGACCGGCTTGCGGGCGGCGGGCTGTCAATACCGACACCGGTCCGTGATGAAGCGGTTTGCCGGTCGAAATGAATGGGCACCCGGCGATGAACGAAAGTTCGGTCCGCTAGCCGACTGCTGGTATGCTTCGTCCGCAGTCCCGGTGCCGGCGGAACGAGCGCTCGCCAGGCCCGGGCGGGCAGGCTCACGGTGCCACCCCCGGGGATGCTAAAGGGTTCGGTCTCATTCAACCGCGATGAAGAAAGTTGATGATGCACACACATGATTTGGCTGCCTGGAAGCACAACCATATATTCGATACGGGCAATCCGGCTGCCGAGAAGGGCACGCGTCTGGTGATGTGGATCACCCTGGCGATGATGGTGATCGAGATCGTTGCCGGCTACGTGTTCAATTCGATGGCGCTTCTGGCGGATGGCTGGCACATGAGTTCGCACGCCTTGGCCATCGGCCTGTCGGCATTCGCCTACGCCGCTGCCCGCCGTTATTCAAGCGACCCGCGCTTTGCCTTCGGCACTTGGAAAATCGAGATTCTCGCGGGCTATACGAGCGCGATCTTCCTGGTCGGCGTGGCCGGGTCGATGCTCTTCCAATCGGTCGAACGGATTCTCGCGCCGGAACCGATCCACTATGCCGAGGCGCTCGTCGTCGCGGCGATCGGCCTGGTGGTCAACGTCGTGTGCGCCATGATCCTCGGGAAGGCCCACGATCACCATGATCATGGCCAAAGGCACGATCATCACGCGGGCCATGATGACCATCATCATCACGGCGACCTGAACCTGAAGGCCGCCTATATCCACGTCGTCGCCGATGCCGCGACCTCGGTCCTGGCCATTGCCGCGCTTGCCGGTGGCTGGTTTTACGGCTGGTCATGGCTGGATCCGGTGATGGGCATCGTCGGCGCCATTCTCGTTGGCGTGTGGGCGAAAAATCTGATGATCGACACCGGCAAGGTGCTGCTCGATCGGGAAATGGACCATCCCGTGGTCTCCGAGATACGTGAAGCGGTCGAAACAGGGCCGGAGATCAGCGGGACGCGCTGTACCGACCTGCACGTCTGGCGGGTTGGCAAGGGATCCTACGCCTGCGCGATCAGCCTCGTCACTCACGATCCGGCGCTGACAGCGGCGCGGGTTCGCGGGCAACTGGCGGTCCATGAGGAAATCGTCCACGTGACGGTGGAGATTCACCAGTGCGCTTGACTGGCGCGCCAAGGCCCTGATTTCCAAGGCAAGCGGACGCTCCTGCCGCGCTGGCCGCGTTTTCTGCAAGAATCCCCTTTTCGAGAACCCCCGGCACACTGGATTCCCCATGACCCACAAAGTTTTTGTCGACGGCCAGGAAGGCAC
>DAOMFF010000216.1:0-3316 GCA_035429665.1 Azonexus sp. | reverse complement strand
AACGCCGGCTACACCTGGGACAACGTCGTCCAGAAGATGACCGACGAGCAGTGGTACGCGATGATCGACGTCCATCTGACGGCGCCGTTCCGCATCCTGCGCGCTGCCGCCGATTTCCTGCGCAATGCCGCCAGAAAGGAAAGCGAGGCTGGCGCGGAGAAGTTCCGCAAGGTGGTCAATGTCTCGTCGATCGCCGGGGTCGGCGGCAACGCCGGCCAGGTCAATTACGCGGCGGCCAAGGCCGGCGTCATCGGCATGACGCGGACGCTGGCCAAGGAGTGGGGGCGTTACCGGGTCAACGTCAATTGTGTTGCCTTCGGCCTGATCAATACACGCCTGACCAGCGCCCCGGCCGACGGCAGCGCGACGCTCGACATCGAGGGCAGGCAGATCAAGGCCGGCGTCAATCCCGAACTGCTCAAGCAGATGGAAGCGCTGGTGCCGCTCGGTCGCGGCGGCACGCCGGAAGAGGCCGCCGGCGCCATCGCCTTGCTCTGCTATCCCGAATCCAATTACATCTCCGGCGAACTGCTGGTCTGCGGCGGCGGCTTCCGCATCTGACCGGTAAAAAGGAAGACCATGACCATACCGCGCACAATCTTCGGCGACGAACACCGGCAGTTCGCCGAATCGGTCGACCGCTTCATCGAGGTCGAAGTCGCCCCGCATTACGAGCGCTACGAGGAACAGGGCTACATCGACCGCGAGGTGTGGCTGAAGGCCGGCGAATCCGGTTACCTGTGCACCTCGATGCCCGAGGAGTACGGCGGCGCCGGCGCCGACAAGCTTTACAGCGTCGTGCTCTTCGAGCAGCCGGCACGGCGGGCGGTGCAGAACCTCCTCGGGATGCTGCTGCATTCGGAAATCGTCGCACCTTACCTGCTGCATTACGGCAGCGAGTTTCTCAAGCGGAAATACCTGCCCAGGATGGCAACCGGCGAACTGATCGGCGCCATTGCCATGACCGAGCCGGCGGCCGGATCGGATCTTCAGGGCATCCGCACGACGGCTGTGCGCGATGGCGACCATTACGTCCTGAACGGTTCCAAGACCTTCATTACCAATGGCTTCCATTGCGACCTGGTGATCGTCGTCGCCAAGACCGACCCGGGCAAGGGCGCCAAGGGAACCAGCCTGTTCGTCGTCGACACGACGATGGCCGGCTTCTCGAAGGGCAGGCGCCTGAAGAAGATCGGCATGAAGGCGCAGGATACCGGCGAGTTGTTCTTCGACAACGTGCGTGTTCCGGTTGACAACCTGCTTGGCCAGGAAAACCGTGGCTTCGCCTACCTGATGACCGAACTTCCCTGGGAACGCCTGCAGATCGCGATTACCGCCGTTGCCCAGATGGAGGCGGCGATCGACTGGACCTCGTTGTACTGCCGCGAGCGCCGGGCGTTCGGCAAGGAGATCATGCAGTTCCAGAATACCCAGTTCACGCTGGCCGAGGCGATGACCGAGGTGCAGATTGCCCGGGTCTTCATCGACCGCTGCATCGATCTGCACATCAAGGGCGAACTCGATGCGACGGCGGCGTCGATGGCCAAGTACTGGTGCACCGACCTGCAAAGCAAGGTTCTCGATGCCTGCCTGCAGTTGCATGGCGGCTACGGCTACATGTGGGAGTACCCGATCGCCCGGGCCTGGGCCGATTCGCGCGTGGCGCGGATCTACGGCGGCTCGAACGAGATCATGAAGGAACTGATCGCGCGCCAGCTGCCGTGATTTGAGCTACCGCCGGTTTCGGGCAGAATCCCGCCATGCCCGCCTATGGTTTGTTTCCTGCCGAACAGTTCGTGACCACCAGCGGCAGTCGCGCCGATTGCGGCGCGTTGCCGCAGGCATTGTGGTACTTTTCCAATGAAACCATCGCCGTGCCGCGGCCGGGGATGCCGGTCGCCGGATTCGAGCGGGCCTTGCCGGTATGGGATGACCTCGCGGCCTGGGTCAGGGCGACCCCGTTCGACGCAGTGCCGGCGCTGCCCCCCTTGGTCTGGCTGGGTGCGCCGGACATCCTGACCGGGGCGCAAATGGCCGGTGATGGCCAAACGCTGCGCAGCCGCGGCGGCGAGGTGGCCCTGCAACTGGCGCCGCGGCTGCCGCTGAACAGCGCCTGGTTCGACGCGAGCAGCGTTGCCTTCTTCCGCGGTCGACCGCTGAAAATGCGCGGAAATCGGCAGCGCGAACGTTTCATTGCGCGGACATTCTGGCCGCAGGATTTCCGTCTGCCGGAAGCGCCGCCAGGCGTTAGGCTGGCCGCCGACCCGGCAGCCTTGCGCGCCTGGCTGCGGGCGCTGCCGCAGGGCGGGGCGCGCAGCCCGTTCGTCGTCGAGTCGGTCTGGCGGCGCCAAGGAAGCAGTGGGCCGCGCTGCGGGCAGCCGGTGATCGGCCTGATGCTGAACGGTGCCCAGGGCGATGACGACGAGGCGCACGGCGGCCACTTCGCGCTGATGACCGGCCGCATCGGCGCCCGGGGCGGCATCGATGAATGGCTGGTCAACAATTTCTACACGCTCGATGCCGAAAGCGAGAAGGGCATCATCGCCGCCCCGGTACCGCTCGACAACTACCTCGGCGACCTCAACAGCGGCCAGGCCTGGTACCGGCCCTCGTACCTGCTGGTGGCGACGCTGCGGGACGAGCGGGCGGCTGCCCGGCTGCAGTCGGCGCTGGGTCGGGTGTACAACCAGTTCTACCGGCACCAGTTCGCCTACCGGCATGCGCTTGCTAACTGCGCCGGCATCAGCGTGACGACCGCGCGCGCGCTTGGCTGGCAGGTGCCGGTACGCGGGCCGGAAAGCCGGCTGCGGGGGATCGTCGCCCTGCCGCTGGTGGCGCTCAGGGAGGGGAGTCTGGGCAAGGGAAGGACCTCTTTCGACTACCTGACCGAGGACCGGACCAGGCTCTACCCGGCGGCGGCCTTCGCGGAAATGGGCGCCGATTTGCTGCGCCTGGCGAACGGCCAGGCCGACCGGCGGCTGAGCGAGTTCGAGCGCGTACTGAGCGAGGACATCGAGGAAATCCTGCTCGTCCGCGTGCCGCAGTTTCCGTCCAGCCGCGCCTGGGGCGACTGGCCGGTCGAGACCAGTGTCGAATATAACGCGCGCGTGCCGAAGAACCCTGCCGAGCGGAAGATCATCCCGGTGCCCCCGCGCAGGTTCCCCGACGAACTGCGCGATCCGCAGTCACCGGGCGAACCTTGGCGGCGTTCCGATTACGTGGTAGTCGGCTCGGTGCTGGGGATTGTTGCGCTGACTGCACTCATCCTGCGCCGGCTCTTGGCATAATCCGCCTGTGCTCGCCTACATCGTTCGCC
>DAOMFF010000215.1:1932-3318 GCA_035429665.1 Azonexus sp. | reverse complement strand
GTGCCGGTGATCGGCGAAATCATGGTATTCGACGGGTTGCCGCATGGCGGGCAGCAGAAACGCCGCGGCGACGGCCAGCAGGGTTAACGCAACGATCCAACGCGTGCGGGTGTTCATGACCATTGACCCCATCGCCGACAACGGATGGTTTGAATCGGCTCCGGCATGGTTATCGGGCGACTGGGTTAGCTGTCAGCACCCGCTCGCCATCCGCGCGGTGCATGTCCAGCATGCCATCCTGAACGGTCCACAACGTCGCCGTCTCCAGCGCCGCCAGGAATTCCCGTTCCTGCTGCATGACGCCATCGCCGGCACATGTCATGCGCGTCGCGGCCGTCGGCCCGATGACCAAATGATCCCCATCGCGCCTGAATGTGGCGCGGAAAGTGTTGCACCCGCTGTGGCCCTGTACCATGCCATCCTGAAACGACAGGGTCAGCTTGGTGCCGGACAACGTACCCACGACCGCCTGCCGTCCATTGTTGAAGCCGGTAACCTTCCAGGTGACGCCCTCGAGTTTGGGTTCAGGCGCCATCTGGAAAACCAGCGGCGCGCCGGACTCCGGCGTCAAGGTCAGGCGGTCGGCGCTGATCGCGTAGCGGAGGGTGCCGGTCAAGGCGCCGTGAACGGCACGCTCCAGTGCCATTTCAGGCTCCGGACAGGCCATCATCGTACCGGCTAGCGTTCCGATAATCAGCTTGTCGCGGTCAACCGTGTAACCGCCCATGAAACGGTTGCACCCGGAGAAACCACTGATGCGTCCCGCCTCGAAGCGCGCCGTCACGGGACGCTTCGCGCCGCCGAGCGCGCTCGAATCATGTCCCGGCAAGCCGACAAGGTTCCAGGTCGATCCCTCGATCGTTGCCGCCGGGGCCGGCGTGGCGTTCCGCGCGGCGGGAATGCGACAACACCCGGCGAGGAAGCGTCCGTCAGGCAGCGAAACACGTGCGGTGAAGGGATGCTTGACGTCGGACATGCCGTCGCTGCAGACCGCTTCGCGACGGAACGCCACGAGGTTGCCGCCCTTGCCCCCCGCAGCCTTCCCGCGCCAGGCGCTTTCCTTCAGGAAGTCGAGACGGGTCTCGCTTCCCCGGAAATAAACGGGGCGCTGGTCGGGAAGCAGCAACCGCGCGGAACTTCGTCCAGAGAACTCGAGACCCCACGAAGGCTCGTTGCCGAAACAGATCAGCTGAGGGTCTTCGGCGCTTGCGGGTAACGCGGATGCCAGTAGTGCAAACACCGCGATGCATGTCTTGATCATTTCCACGTTGGCTCCTTGTTCGGCAATACCCTGCGCCTGGTGGCGCGAAAGGTCATCAACTACCCGCGCGACAGCAGTTCAATTCCGTTGTTGGTGACCCGCACGCGGTCGCCAATGCGCAACCC
>DAOMFF010000215.1:0-1832 GCA_035429665.1 Azonexus sp. | reverse complement strand
CACGGTCGCCGCGGTCCGACCCGAGCCGCCGCCGATCTGATTGCCGAGCAGGCCACCGACCAGCGCACCGCCGATCGTGCCGACGGCGGTGTTGGGATTCTGTACCGTCTGCGAACGGATGGATTCGACTGTCCCGACGCGGGAGGACGGTTGTGAAACCTGGAAGGCGGGCTGGGTTTCACAGCCCGACAGCACCGGGATGGCGATGACGACGCAGAGCGCAAGGGCGCGCCCGAACTGGTTGAATTTCATTCCTTGATCCTCATTCGACATGGTGATGCACAATCATTCGGGAATCGAATACAGCAGGTACATTGCCGACAACAGGCCAGTCGGGCGGCCGAGCACGCCCAGCCAGCGCGCGAAAATGGTCTCGATATCGTCGCTGAGATAAACCTGGGTCAGGGCACGATTGACTTCCAGTCGCAACGCGGCATCGCCTCGCGGCAAAGCCATCGCATAGGGTTCGAACGAAATTTCCTCGGTCAACAACGCGAATTTGGCGGGATCCTTGGCCTGCGCCGCAAGGCCGACCAGTTTGATCTTGTCGCCGGCATAGGCATCGACACTGCCGGATTCAAGCATGGCCAGGGCTTCGTTGGCATCGCCGACCTGGACGACGCGGGTATTCACCAGGTGCTTCTGGACGATGGCATTGAGGCGCGCCTCGGTCGTCGTGTCCTTCAATACCGCGATCTTCTTGCCATCCAGATCAGCCATGCTATTGAACGACGAGTCGGCCCTGATCATGACGCCACCGGCGTCGACGAAGATGAGGCCCGAGAAATCGACGCTGGCGAGACGGGCGAAGGTCTGCGACGTGTTCCCGCACTCCAGGTCGGCCTTGCCCGTGGCAACCATCCGCAGGCGCTCCGGGGTTGAACCGGCAAGCCAGTTAACCTTGAGGTTGGGCTGCCCGACCGCCTGCTTGATTCGGGCGATGACACGCTTGCAGAGGTCGATCGAATAGCCGGCCGGTTCGTTGTTGGTGCCGACAAATGAAAACGGCAGCGCATTGCTGGCAAACGCGACATTGATGACCTTCGCCGCCTTGATCTTGCCGAGCGTGTTGGGCGCGGATTCGGCGATGGCGCCGGTTGCGAACAAACTGCCCGCAACGAGTGCCCCGATGAGAAGTCTTTTCATGACAAACCCTCTTGAAAGTGGATCCGGCGACAACGGCCATGCCGACTTAAGGAACGACGTGGAAAGCTAACAGACACCTTGAGACCGGTCAACAAGAAATGATGGATGCATCATTATCATCCCGGCGCGAGACGAGCGGCTCGTTGCTGCATCGGCGACCGCGCTATCAGCGTCCGGCAACGATTGTGGCGCCGAAGAGGAGCGCCAGGAACAGCAGCGACATGGCAGCCACCGGCCACCGGCGCAACGACACGTCCCGGCGGCCGAGGCTTGCGCTGGCGGTGGTGGCCGCGCGCATGGCGGGCGCCAGCGCAACGACGACATCGCCTTCGGGAATTTGCGGCAAGAGGAGCTTCCAGCGTGCGAGCCCGATCGCCAGTACCGTGCCCACGGCAATTGGCCACAGCGCCGACCACAGGGCATACGGCGCCAGGGCATCGGGCAGGGAATAGCCGCCGGCGGTAAGGTAGAGCGCCCAGGGAATGACGATCGACGCCGCGGCCATCACCAGCCACGGCACGACCAGCCCGCTCGGCGCCCGCGCCTCGTCGTCCGCGGCGGCGGTCGCCCGCAGGCAGAAGATGAAATGCAGCATCAGCACGGTGGTGCCGATCGCCGACAGGGTCGCCAACACGCCGGCCGGGCCGTCGCCCATCAGGCTCTTGGCCACCTCCTTGGTCAGCGCG
>DAOMFF010000214.1:0-3322 GCA_035429665.1 Azonexus sp. | reverse complement strand
ATGACATTCGCTGCGCGCGTGAATTCAAGGTATTCACCAACATCAATTCGACCGTTGTCGATCCCAAGGCCTTCGATCCGAAGTCCTTCGTCGAGATCGAGTCCGATGTCTGCATCATTCCGCCGAATTCGTTCGCGCTGGCGCGGACCATGGAGTATTTCCGCATTCCGCGTTCGGTGCTGACCATCTGCCTCGGCAAGAGCACCTACGCGCGTTGCGGCATCATCGTCAATGTGACTCCGTTCGAGCCCGAGTGGGAAGGCTACGTGACGCTGGAATTCTCCAACACGACGCCGCTGCCGGCCAAGATCTACGCTGGCGAGGGCTGCGCCCAGGTGCTGTTCTTCGAGTCCGACGAGATCTGCGAAACCTCATACAAGGACCGGGGCGGCAAGTACCAGGGCCAGGTCGGCGTGACGCTGCCCAAGATCTGACGCCGGGAGGCGCGGCCAGAAGGTTTCATTCCGTGATCCGATGCGGCGGATCGCTGCTTTTCAAGGATTCAACATGCGCTTCCACTTTCCCGTCATCATCATCGATGAAAATTACCGCTCCGAGAATACCTACGGACTCAGCATCCGCGCCCTCGCCGCGGCGCTCGAGAAGGAGCGGCTGGAAGTGTTGGGCGTCACCAGCTTCGGTGACCTGACCTCGTTCGCGCAGCAGCAGTC
This sequence comes from Azonexus sp., assembly GCA_035429665.1. Lineage (GTDB taxonomy): Bacteria > Pseudomonadota > Gammaproteobacteria > Burkholderiales > Rhodocyclaceae > Azonexus. The sequence continues at coordinate 2,651 of DAOMFF010000214.1, read as the reverse complement.
GCGCGCCGGTGCCTTCATCCTGTCGATCGGCGACGAGGAGCTGGCGCTTGCGCCTGACCAGACCCTCGCCAAACTGCGCGCCTTCGTGACCGCCATCCGCAACCGCAACGCCGAGATCCCGATCTTCCTGCACGGCGAGACGCGCACCTCGCGCCACGTTCCGAACGATGTGCTGCGCGAACTGCATGGCTTCATCCACATGTTCGAGGACACCCCGGAATTCATCGCGCGCAGCGTCAAGCGCGAAGCCCGGGCCTACCTCGATTCGCTGCCGCCTCCATTCTTCCGGGCGCTGACGCAGTATGCCGCCGACGGCTCCTATTCGTGGCACTGCCCCGGGCACTCAGGCGGCGTCGCCTTCCTGAAGTCGCCGGTCGGCCAGATGTTCCACCAGTTCTTCGGCGAGAACATGCTGCGCGCCGACGTCTGCAACGCCGTCGAGGAACTCGGCCAGTTGCTCGACCACACCGGCCCGGTCGCCGCTTCCGAGCGCAACGCGGCGCGCATCTTCAATGCCGACCACCTGTATTTCGTAACCAACGGCACGTCGACGTCGAACAAGATCGTCTGGCACTCGACGGTGGCGCCCGGAGACATCGTCGTTGTCGACCGCAATTGCCACAAGTCGGTGCTGCATTCGATCATGATGACCGGCGCCGTGCCGATTTTCCTGATGCCGACTCGCAACAACTTTGGCATCATCGGGCCGATCCCGAAGGCCGAGTTCGCCTGGGAGAGCATCCAAAGGAAGATCGCCGCCAACCCCTTCGCGACCGACAAGAACGCCAAGCCGCGGGTGCTCACCATTACCCAGTCGACCTATGACGGGATCATCTACAACGTCGAGGAAATCAAGAAGGCACTCGACGGTAAGATCGACACGCTGCATTTCGACGAGGCCTGGCTGCCCCATGCCGCCTTCCACGATTTCTATGGCGATTACCACGCCATTGGCGCCGATCGTCCGCGCTGCAAGGAATCGATGGTTTTCGCCACGCAATCGACGCACAAGCTGCTGGCCGGCCTCAGTCAGGCGTCGCAGATCCTGGTTCAGGACAGCGAGACGCGCAAGCTCGACCGCGTTATCTTCAACGAGGCCTACCTGATGCATACCTCGACCTCGCCGCAGTACGCGATCATCGCCTCGTGTGACGTCGCTGCGGCGATGATGGAAGCACCGGGTGGCACCGCGCTGGTCGAGGAATCGATCTCCGAAGCCCTCGATTTCCGGCGCGCCATGCGCAAGGTCGACGAAGAGTGGGGCGTCGACTGGTGGTTCAAGGTCTGGGGTCCCGACGTTTTTTCCGAGGAGGGCGTCGAAGACCGCGAAGCCTGGATGCTCAAGCCCGGCGACCGCTGGCACGGCTTCGGCGATCTGGCCGACGGCTTCAACATGCTCGACCCGATCAAGGCGACGATCATCACGCCGGGCCTCGATGTCGATGGCAATTTTGCCGCCGACATCGGCATCCCGGCCGCCATCGTCACCAAGTACCTCGCCGAGCACGGCATCATCGTCGAGAAGTGCGGCCTCTACAGCTTCTTCATCATGTTCACCATCGGCATCACCAAGGGCCGCTGGAACACGCTGGTCACCGAACTTCAGCAGTTCAAGGACGACTATGACCGGAACCATCCGCTGTGGAAGGTCCTGCCGGAGTTCGTCCAGAAGAACCCTCGCTACGAATCGGTCGGACTGCGTGACCTGTGCGCCCAGATCCACGGGATCTACAGGCAGAATGACGTGGCACGCCTGACCACCGAAATGTACCTGTCGGACATGGTGCCGGCCATGCGTCCGGCCGATGCCTTCGCGAAGATGGCGCACCGCGAGATTGAGCGCGTGCCGGTCGATGCTCTCGAAGGCCGGGTCACGGCCGTGCTGCTGACTCCCTACCCGCCGGGCATCCCGTTGCTGATCCCGGGCGAGCGCTTCAACCGGACGATCTGCAGCTACCTGAAGTTCGCCCGCGAATTCAACGCCCGCTTCCCCGGCTTCGAGACCGACATCCACGGCCTGGTCAAGGGCGAGGATGGCCGCTATTACGTGGATTGCGTGCGCTGAGCGCGGCGTTTCGGTTTTTGCCACTTTTTGGCGGTCGACCGCAACTGTCGCCGGAAATAGGGGTATCAGTCGCGCTTTATTGACCCGCTGGTCGAATTGCTCCGGATTGTGAGCGCGCGAGCTTCGCGAATGAAATCGGGAGGCACCCCACGGTTAGACGCCCCGGCGTAAAGTGTGAATATGACACCAACGGTCTTGCGTAGTGGGTAGTTCCGTCTGTTGTTCTTCTCACGGGAAGAGGCGTGTATTCATTTTCATGTCTCCCATCCAGATGGCGAGGCAAATTCTGGCTGGCGCCGGATGTTCATCTGGCAATCTCTGCCCGGCTCAACCAGCGTCAAATCCGCGAAGTGCAGTCAGTTGTTGAAACTCATATCGGAGAAATCACAAATGCCTGGCACAGTCATTTCGGCTCCTGAGGTTCCCCACGTTTCAAAATAGAAAATTCTCAGGTTCCTTGGGCCGCGTGCTAACGGGGCGCTACGAGGGGCCACCCAAGAGCCGGGAACTCAGTCGGGTGCGTGGGGAACGGCAGGGGTGACAGGCAGCGCTTGCCCTTTGCGCGAACCGAACTTGTGCGAGTACG
>DAOMFF010000213.1:0-3323 GCA_035429665.1 Azonexus sp. | reverse complement strand
CTGCCGCAGAAGGCGCTCAAGGAAAAGGGCTACAAGGGCCTGATCTACCAGACCCACGGCGTTGCCAACAGCGATTTCCTGCGGGTCGGCGGCAAGGATGTCGAGGGCGCCTTCCTGCCGGTGGGTCCGATGCTGGTCGCCGCCCAGTTGCCGAACGACAACCCGGTCAAGAAGTCGGCGCTGGAGTATGTGAACAAGTACGAGGCCGCGCACGGCAAGGGCAGCGTCAGTTCCTTCGGCGGCCATGCCTGGGACGCCGGCGTGCTGTTGCAGAACGCCATTCCGGTCGCGCTGAAGAAAGCGGAGCCGGGAACCAGGGAATTCCGCAGGGCGTTGCGCGACGCACTGGAAAACATCAGGGACCTGCCGGCGGCGCTCGGGATCTTCAACATGACGGCGAACGACCATCAGGGATTCGACCAGCGCGCGCGGGTCATGGTGACCATTGAAAACAATACTTGGAAACTCCTCAAGTAAGCGCCCGCTTGCTCCAGGCGTGACGGAAATCATCGCTGTGCCAGTCGCTCCATCCCGTTTTCCCCATTTGCGGTCCGGACTGGCGGCGCGCCCCGGGAATCGCCGGCGCTGCCGGATTCGCTGATCCATGGACCTGCAGATCTTCCTTCTCCTCGGCCAGGATGGCATCACCAACGGCGCCATCTATGCCCTGCTGGCGCTGGCGCTGGTGCTGGTGTTCGCGGTCACCCGCGCCATCTTCATTCCGCAGGGGGAGTTCGTCGCCTACGGCGCGCTGACGCTGGCTTCGCTGCAGGCCGGCAAGGTGCCGGGCACGATCTGGCTGCTGCTGTCGCTCGGGACGGCGATAGCCGTCATCGACGGCATCCGCCTGCTTCGCGAAGGGCGCTTCCGCAAGCTGCCGCCCCTGCTGATCTATAACGTCGGGATTCCGCTGGCCTTTGCCGGCGGCCTGTTCGTCGTGCCGCCGACCCAGTTGCCGCTGTGGGCGCAGGTCGTGACATCGATGCTGCTCGTCGTACCGCTGGGGCCGATGATCTACCGTCTTGCCTACCAGCCGGTGGCCAGCGCTTCGGTGCTGGTGCTGCTGATCGTCTCGGTGGCCGTCCACCTGGCGCTGATCGGCCTCGGCCTGCTTTTCTTCGGTGCCGAAGGTTCACGGACGCCCGCCTTCACCGACATCAGCTTCGAACTCGCCGACGCACCCCTGCAGGGCCAGACCATCCTTGTCGTCGTCGCCTCGGCGCTGCTCATCATCGGCCTCTATTTCTTCTTCGAGCGCACCATCTACGGCAAGGCGCTGCGCGCCACCGCGATGAACCGCACCGGGGCGCGCCTGATGGGAATTCCGCCGGTACTGGCCGGCAAGCTGTGCTTCACCTTCGCGGCGGCGATCGGCGCCTTCTCGGGCATCCTGATCGCGCCGATCACGACCATCTACTACGATTCGGGTTTCCTGATCGGCCTCAAGGGTTTCGTCGGCGCCATCATCGGCGGCCTCGCCTCGTATCCGGTCGCCGCCCTCGGCGCCTTGCTGGTCGGCCTGCTCGAATCCTACTCGTCGTTCTACGCCAGCGCCTTCAAGGAAGTGATCGTGTTCACGCTGATCATCCCGGTGCTGCTGTGGCGGTCGCTGACGACGCACCACGCCGAGGAGGATGACGAGCACACGGACATCGTCAGCGCTGACCCCCGGCATTCGCAGGTCGCCAGCCGCTGGCGCCGGTATCTGCCGTTCGCCGTCTTCGTCGGCCTGCTGCTGCTCGCGCCCCAGGTACTGCCGGAGTTCTCGGTCACGTTGCTCAACTACATCGGACTCTATGCCATCGTTGCGGTCGGACTGGTACTGCTGACCGGCGTCGGCGGCCTGACCTCGTTCGGGCAGGCGGCTTTCGTCGGTCTCGGCGCCTACACGACGGCATGGCTGACGACGACTCATGGTCTCTCGCCGTGGCTCACGCTGTTCATCGGACTCGCCATCACCGGCGCCGTGGCGTTTTTCCTCGGCTTCATCACGCTGCGCATGGGCGGCCATTATCTGCCACTGGGCACGATCGCGTGGGGCATCAGCCTGTACTTTCTGTTCGGCAACGTCGACTTCCTTGGCGGCCACACCGGCATCACCGGCATTCCGCCGGTAGCGCTGTTCGGCTGGGAGTTGAAATCGGGTAGCGAGTTCTACTACCTGATCTGGGTGGTCCTGCTGCTCGCCGTCGTCGCCATCCGGAATCTGCTCGATTCGCGCGAAGGTCGGGCGATCAGGGCGCTGCCGGGAGGTATCGTCATGGCCGAGGCGATGGGTGTCGATACCCGGCGGACCAAGATCAAGATCTTTCTGCTCGCGGCGCTGCTGGCGAGCATTTCCGGCTGGCTTTACGCCCATCTGCAACGCTTCGTCAATCCGACGCCGTTCTCGCTGACGCAGGGTATCGAATACCTGTTCATGGCGGTCGTCGGCGGCATCGGCCACGTCTGGGGCGCCGTTCTCGGGGCTGGCCTGATCACCATCCTCAAGCAGTGGCTGCAGGACTGGCTGCCGCAGATTTTTGGCCAAAGCGGCAACTTCGAGATCATCGTTTTCGGCGTCGCCATGGTCCTCATCCTGCACAAGGCGCGCGCTGGGATGTGGCCGCTGATCATGCGCCTGCTGCCGGTCCGTACGCTGCGCCGTGAAATTGTGCAGGCGGAAATGCTCCCCAAACGCGGGTCGACCGCACCCGGCGTCCTGCTTCTCGATGCGAGCGAGGTGACCAAGCGTTTCGGCGGCCTGGTCGCCAACAACAACATGGCGCTGACGGTGAAGGCCGGCGAGGTCATGGCGCTGATCGGTCCGAACGGCGCCGGCAAGAGCACGATGTTCAACTGCATTTCCGCGGCCAACCCGGCAACCGAGGGCAAGATCGCTTTCCTCGGCGAGTCGACGGAAGCCCTCGCCGCGCGCGAGATCGCCCGCCGCGGCATGAGCCGCACCTTTCAGCATGTGCGCCTGCTCGGCCAGATGTCGGTGCTGGAAAACGTCGCCATCGGCGCTCACCTGCGCGGCCGCAAGGGCTTCATTGCCGCGGCGTTGCGTCTTGATCGCGGCGAAGAGCACCGGCTGATCGCCGAGGCGGTTCGCCAGATCGAGCGCGTCGGCCTTGGCGAGCGCATGTTCGATCCCGCCGGCAGCCTGTCGCTCGGCCAGCAGCGCATTGTCGAAATAGCGCGGGCGCTGGCCTCCGACCCTTGCCTGCTGCTTCTTGACGAGCCGGCTGCCGGCCTGCGCTACAAGGAAAAGCAGGCGCTCGCCGAGTTGCTGCGCAAGTTGCGCGCCGAGGGCATGGGTATCCTGCTCGTCGAGCACGACA
>DAOMFF010000212.1:0-3333 GCA_035429665.1 Azonexus sp. | reverse complement strand
GGCTGGCATCATGATTTCAAAGCCATCTTCTCCCGTGTAGCCGGTGCTGGCGATGAAATACTTGTCGATCTCGGCGGCGAAGAAGGGCTTAAGGTTTTCGGTGGCGGCCCTGGCTTGCGGCAGGACTTCCCAGACCTTGGCGCGGGCATTCGGACCCTGCACGGCGATGATGGCCAAGGCATGGTCACCGTCACGGCGCTGGCTGAGGGTGACGTCCATCTTCCACTCGGCGGCCATGGCCTGCATCCAGGCCAGATCCTTGTCGGCGGTGCCGGCATTGACGACGATGCGGAAGCGGGTGTCGGTCAGGAAATAGATGATCAGGTCGTCGATGACGCCGCCGGCTTCATTGAGCATGGCAGCGTAGAGCGCCTTGCCGGAAACCTGCAGCTTGGCGACGTCGTTGGCGACGAGGCGGGAGAGGAAGGGGCGGCAATCGGCACCGACGACGTCGACCGGGCACATGTGGGAAACGTCGAACATGCCGCAGTTTTTGCGCACGGCGTGGTGTTCCTCGATCTGCGAACCGTAGTTGACCGGCATGTCCCAGCCGCCGAAATCGACCATCCGGGCCCCGAGCGCGCGGTGGGCAGCATTCAGCACCGTTTTCTTCAGCATATCAATCCTTTACTGACGTTATTTAACGTCGATTCTGGAAACGGAAAAGGGGTGAAACGTAAAACTCGCGTCTTGCGTTTCACCCCTCTGTCCTCGATACCTGAGAGATTTGCCCCATCGGTGGATGTCGACCGCGCACCCCGAAGGAGGCGCCCTCGGGGTGCTGCATTCGCCATCACTCTCCAGAGTTTCGGGTTTGACCCCGTTTCCGCGGTTCTTTTTGCCTGAGCGTTTTCGGGTGGAATTGCGCCTTCGGCGGCAGAACGAATCTGCACTCTCCCACGGAATGGGGAGCACTATAGCCGGATGCCCGGTGTGAGGCAACCCGCTGCGTCGTCCGCTGCGCCGCACAAGCGAATCTGGGCAATGGTCAGCTTCATGTTAGACTTTACGATTATTTTTTTCTGTTGCCCGTGACCCCAACCAACTTCGACTTCCACTGCCATTCTGCCGTTTCCGACGGTCTGCTGCCGCCACAGGAGGTGGCGCGCCGGGCTGCGGGGAACGGTGTCGACCTCTGGGCACTGACCGATCACGACGACCTCGGCGGTCTGCTCATCGCCAGGGAGGCGGCCGCGGAGGCAGGAATGGGTTTTGTTCCAGGCGTCGAGATATCGATCGAGTGGCGAGGGGTCCCCATTCATGTCGTTGGCCTCGGATTCGATCCGGCGGACCGTGGCTTGTCCGGCGGACTCGATGAACTGCGCGGCGGCCGGATTGAGCGCGCCAGACGTATGGGCGATGCGCTGGCCGCCATCGGCATTCCCGGCGTCTATGAAGGCGCGCTGTGTTTCGTGACCAATCCGAGCCTGATTTCGCGCGCTCATTTTGCACGCTACCTGGTTTCGATCGGAATCGCTCGCGACATGGCGGGTGTCTTCCAGCATTATCTGACTCCGGGCAAGCCAGGCTATGTCGATCATCGTTGGGCGACCCTGCAGGAAGCGATTGGCTGGATCGTTGGCGCCGGCGGCGTGGCGGTGGTGGCGCATCCAGGACGCTACAAGATGTCCGGCGGCGACATGCGCCGCTTCCTCGATGATTTCAAGGATCTCGGCGGGCAGGGCCTCGAGGTCACCTGCGGCAGCCATTCGCCCGACCAGGTGATGCATTTCGCCAAGCTGGCCCGCCACTATGCCTTTCACGCCTCGCGCGGCTCGGATTTTCACGGGCCGGAAGAGAGTTATGTCGATCTCGGCAAGTTGCCGCAACTGCCGGAAGACCTCAAGCCGGTCTGGCGCCTGCTGAGCTGAGCGATGGCCCGCGTCGTCAATATTCATCCGGATTCCCCGCAACACCGCCTGCTGGCGCAGGCAGCGGAATTCATCCGTGATGGCGGCATCATCGCGCTGCCGACCGATTCCTGCTACGCCTTGGGCTGTCACCTCGGCGACAAGAACGCCATGGACCGCATCCGCATGATTCGCCAGATCGACGAGCGCCACCATCTGACGCTGATGGTGCGCGACTTGTCGGAAATCGCCCATTTCGCCCGCGTCGACAATGCCCAGTACCGTTTGCTCAAGGCGACGACGCCCGGCAGTTACACCTTCATTCTCGAAGGCACCAAGGAACTGCCGCGCCGGGTCATGCACCCCAAGCGCAAGACCATTGGGCTGCGGGTTCCCGATCATCCAGTCGCGCTGGCCATGCTCCAGGAAATGAATGAACCGCTGCTGACGACGACCCTGCAGTTGCCGGGTGATGAGGCGCCGCTGACCGAGGGCTGGGAGATCCAGGAGCGCCTTGACGACCAGATCGAACTGATTCTCGACGCGGGTCATTGCGGCACCGAGCCGACCACCGTCATCGACCTGACCGGCAGAGCGCCCGAGCTGATCCGCGCCGGCCGCGGTTCGCTCGCGCCGTTCGGGCTGGACTGACCGGCATGCTCGAAAGCGTGATCCAGACTATCGCCATATCGGCGCTGCCGGTAATCTTCGCGATCACCCTGCACGAAGCCGCCCACGGTTACGCCGCGCGCCACTTCGGCGATCCAACCGCCTGGCAGATGGGGCGCATCAGCCTCAACCCGCTGCGTCACATCGACCCGGTCGGGACCATCCTGATTCCCGCGGCCATCCTGCTGTTTTCCGGCGGCACCTTCCTGTTCGGCTACGCCAAGCCGGTGCCGGTCGATTTCAGCCGGCTGCGTAACCCGAAGCAGGATATGTTCTGGGTCGCCGCCGCCGGCCCGGGCGCCAACTTGTTCATGGCCTTTTGCTGGGCTTTCATGCTCAAGCTGGCTTGGCTGATGCCCAGCAACGCGTTCACGCTGCCGCTTTCCGAAATGAGCAAGGTCGGCATCATTGTCAATTGCGTGCTGATGGTGCTCAACCTGCTTCCGCTGCCGCCACTCGATGGCGGAAGGATCGCCGTCAGCCTGCTGCCGCACGGACTGGCCTGGAAATTTGCGAAGATCGAGCGCTGGGGCTTTCCGATTTTGCTGCTCCTGCTGTTCACCGGTATCCTTGGCGCCGTCATGAACCCGCTTGTCATCTTCGCGGCGCGGACCATCGAATCTATTTTCGGGCTTTACTGATCAACCATGTACGCAGAACGTGTCCTTTCCGGCATGCGCCCCACCGGGTCGCTGCATCTTGGCCATTACCACGGGGTCCTCAAGAATTGGGTCAGGCTCCAGCACGAGTATCCCTGCCTGTTCTTCGTCGCCGACTGGCATGCGCTGACGACGCATTACGACGATCCGCAGGG
>DAOMFF010000211.1:0-3368 GCA_035429665.1 Azonexus sp. | reverse complement strand
TGGAACAGGCCGTCTCGCGCTACGCCCAGTCGATCTGGGAACACATGGGCCGCGAAGAGGGAGTGATTCTGCCGCTCGCCCAGCGCCACCTGACGGAAGAAGACTGGATCGAGATCAACGAAGCCTTTCAGATGAACCGGGATCCCCGCTTCGGCGGCGACACCGACGCCGAGTTCAAGCGCTTGTTCTCGCGCATCGTCAATCTGGCGCCAGCGTCGAACTGACCCTGCCAGCCGTACCAGCCAACAAAGACCATAAACAGGAGAGCATCTTGGAAAAAGCAGTCCGCTTCCACCAGACCGGCGGCCCGGAAGTCCTCACCCTCGAGGACGTGACCGTCGGCGAACCGGGGCAAGGCGAAGTCCGCCTGCGCCACGTCGCCGTCGGCCTCAACTTCGCCGACACCTACTTTCGCAACGGCACCTATCCGATCCCGCTGCCCGCCGGCATGGGCGTCGAAGCAGCCGGCGTGGTCGAGGCCGTCGGCGACGGCGTGAGCAACGTCGCGGTCGGCGACAAGGTGACCTACACCGGTTTCCTGAACACGCTGGGCGCCTACAGCACCGCCCGCATCATTTCCGCCGCGCCGCTGATCAAGCTGCCGGAGGGCATCGATTGCGAGACCGCTGCCGCAATGACCATGCGCGGCCTGACCTCGGCCTACCTGATGCGCCGCATCTACCCGTTCAAGGCCGGCGACACGCTGCTGATCCATGCCGCCGCCGGCGGCGTCGGCCTGATCGTTTCGCAGTGGGCCAGGCTCCTTGGCGTGCGCGTCATCGGCACGGTGTCGACCGACGAGAAGGCGGCCGTCGCCAGGGCGCACGGCTGCGACGAGACGATCAACTACAGCCACGAAGACGTTGCCAAGCGTGCTCGTGAAATGACCGAGGGCGTTGGCGTCAATGTCGTATTCGACAGCGTCGGCAGGACTACCTTCACGGCTTCGCTCGACTCGCTCAAGCGCCGCGGCCTTCTGGTCTGCGTCGGTACGGCGTCGGGCACGATCCCTCCCTTCGATCCGCAAATCCTGGCGATGAAGGGTTCGCTCTACATCACCCGCCCGGCACTTGCCGACTACATCGCCGACCCGGCCGAGAAGGCTGAACTGGCCGGCGAAATCTTCGGTCACGTCGCCGCCGGCCGGATCAAGATCGAAATCAACCAACGTTATGCATTGCAGGATGCCGTGCAGGCGCATCGTGACCTGGAGTCGCGCAAGACGACCGGGTCATCCATTTTCGTAATTTGAGGATAGAGGAGACAGCAGCACATGAGAATCGAACAAATGACCTGCGCCGTCGGCGCCGAACTGCTCGACGTGAATCTCGGCGACGCCGTGCGCGACGACGACCTGTTCAACGAGATCTACGCCGCGCTGCTCAAGCACAAGGTGCTGTTCCTGCGCGACCAGACCCTGGACAGGCTGTCGCGCATCGACCACATGGCCTTCGCCCAGCGTCTCGGCCAGCTCGAAACCCACCCGATGGCCCCGAGCCATCCGGAAGCGCCGGGCCTGGTCCAGATCTACAAGAACCCGGACAGCCCGATCGACCGCTACGAGAACGCCTGGCACACCGACGGCACCTGGCGCGAGACGCCGGCGCTCGGCTGCGTGCTGCGCTGCATCGAGTGCCCGCCGGTCGGCGGCGACACGATGTGGGCCAACATGGTGCTGGCCTACGAGAAGCTGCCCGAGCACGTCAAGAAGGAAATCGAAGGCCTGATCGCCAGCCACAGCTTCAATTCCTCGTTCGCCGCCGCCATGCCGCAGGAAAAGCGCCTGGCGATGAAGGAGCAGTACCCGGACGCCGAGCACCCGGTCGTGCGCACCCACCCGGAAACCGGTGAGAAGGTACTATTCGTCAATGCCTTCACGACGCACTTCGTCAATTACCACACCCCGAATCGCGTCCGCTACGGCCAGGACTACAACAAGAACGGCAGCGACCTGATGCAGTACCTGATCAGCCAGGCCTACAACCCCGAGTACCAGGTGCGCTGGCGCTGGAAGCCCTACAGCATGGCGATCTGGGACAACCGCTCGACCCAGCACTACGCGGTCATGGATTACCCGCCGTGTCATCGCAAGATGGAGCGCGCCGCCATCATCGGCGACAAGCCATTCTGAACACCGTCCCGGCCGACTACCGCGGTCGACCCCGAAAAACGGCCAAAAATCACTTCAAGACCATTTCAAGGAGCAACACATGAACTTTATCGACGGATCCCTGTTTCCCGAAAACCAGCAGAAGCTCGTCATCACCTGCGCCCCCTACGGCCCCGAATGGGAGCCTTCGGATTTTCCCGAAGATATCCCGGTCACCATGGAAGACCAGATCCAGAAGGCGGTCGATTGCTACAACGCCGGCGCCACAGTCATTCACATTCACGTCCGCGAACTGGACGGCAAGGGCTCCAAGCGCCTGTCCAAGTTCAACGAACTGATCGCCGGCATCCGTGCCCGCGTGCCGGACATGATCCTGCAGGTCGGCGGTTCGATTTCCTTCGCCCCGGAAGGCGAAGGAGAGACCGCAAAGTGGCTGTCGGACGACACCCGCCACATGCTCGCCGAACTAACCCCCAGGCCCGACCAAGTGACCATCGCCATCAACAGCAACCAGATGAACGTCGTTGAACAGATGTGCGAAGCCGACGTCGCCGGCACCAGCCTGGGAACCCCCGCCGGCCGTTTTGCCTACAGCGAGATGACCATTCCCGCCGGTCCGGCCTGGGTCGAGGAGCACATCAAGCGCCTGTCGGCCAACGGCATCCAGACGCACTTTCAGCTGGCCAACATCACCCAGCTCGAAACGGTCGAGCGCAACATGCGCCGCGGCGCCTGCAACGTGCCGCTGATCCTGACTTGGGTGGCCATCGGCGGCGGCTTCGATGCCCCGAACATCTACAACCTGGCCAACTTCGTCCGCGCCTGCCCGGACGGCGCCGTGCTGACCCTGGAAACCTCCATGCTCAACGTCCTGCCGCTGAACATGATGGCCATCGCCATGGGCCTGCACGTCCGCTGCGGCATCGAGGACAACATCTGGACGCAGGATCGTTCGCGCAAGATGAGCACGGTCGAGCAGATCGAGCAACTCGTGCGCATCGCCAAGGAGTTCGGCCGGCCGGTCGCCAATGCCAAGGAAGCCCGCGAAATCTATAAGATCGGCACCTTCTACAAGGACGCCGACGAGACCCTGGCCGCCAACGGCTTTGCGCCGAACCGCCAGGCGGGCCAAAAGGGCTTCACTCAGTACGCGAAGGCCGCCTGAACGGTATCCCCTCGGGACGGGCAGCAACACTGCCCGTTCCGCAACCAGACATAACTAAAATGGCCCAGGCCAGCCGCTGACGCGGCCGGCCGG
>DAOMFF010000210.1:1308-3382 GCA_035429665.1 Azonexus sp. | reverse complement strand
GCTTCTGGCAGGAAAACCGCCTGAGCCTGGCCCGGGCGAGCGCCCTCTACGGCGTACCGCCCGAGATCATCGTCGCCATCATCGGGGTCGAAACCGAATATGGGGCCAACACCGGCGGTTTCCGGGTGCTCGAGGCGCTGGCCACGCTGGCCTTTTACTACCCGCGCCGCGCCGAGTTCTTCCGTACCGAACTCGAACAGTTCCTGCTGCTGGCCCGCGAAAACGGATTGGACCCGGTCAACGTGCGCGGCTCCTTCGCCGGCGCCATCGGCATTCCGCAGTTCATGCCGGGAAGCCAGCGGCGTTATGCGGTCGACTTCGACGGCGACCAGAAAATCGACCTTTCCGGCAGTGTCGACGATGCCATCGGCAGCGTCGGGCGTTTTCTCGAGCAGCACGGCTGGGAGACCGGCCAGCCAATCGCCGTTCCCGCCCGCACGCGCGGCGAGCCGGAACGCAGCCTGATCGAAGCCGGCATCCAGCCGACGTTGCTCGTCGCCGATCTGGCGCAACAGGGAATCAGCGCCGATGCCAACCCGCAGGCCACGGTGACGCTGGTCGATCTCGCCTCCCCCGGCCGGCCGACCGAGTACTGGCTCGGCTACAACAATTTCTACGTGATCACGCGCTACAACCGTTCCAGCTTCTACGCGATGTCGGTGTTCCAGTTGGCCGAGGCAATCCGCGCGCGCATGCCGCGCCCACAGGCGTGATCGGTCCGCGCCTGGTTACAGCAGCGAGTCGCGGGTGACGCCGCCACGTTTGATGATCGAGCGCAGGCGATCGAGCGCCTCGGCCTGGATCTGGCGCACCCGTTCCCGGGTCAACCCGAGGTCGACCGCCAGGGCTTCGAGCGTCACGACATCGGCGCCGTTCAGCCCGTAGCGCCGTTCGATTACCTGCCGCTGACGTTCACTAAGCTGCGCCAGCCAGTCGTCGAGCAGGGCGCCCATCTCACGGAACTGCAGGAGCGCTTCCGGATTGACCGCCGCTTCGTCGGCGATCGCGTCACCCAGACTATGGCTGGGATCGATTTCCAGCGGCGCATCGAGCGAGGCGATGTGTTCGTTGAGGTGCAGGATGCGCCGGACATCGGCCACCGGCCGGTCGATCAGCGCCGCCACGCGTTCCACCGAGGTCTCGCGGGTCGCCGCCGACTCGAGGTGACGGATGGCCCGCAAAACGAGGTTGATGTCCTTGACCACATGCACCGGCAGCCGGATGGTGCGCGACTGGTTCATGATCGCGCGCTCGATGGTCTGGCGGATCCACCAGGTCGCATAGGTCGAAAAGCGGAAACCGCGCTCGGGATCGAACTTTTCCAGCGCGTGGATGAGGCCGAGGTTACCCTCCTCCACCAGGTCGAGGAGCGGAATGCCGCGGTTCAGATAGTGTTTGGCGATATTCACAACCAGACGCAGGTTGTGTTCGATCATTTTCTGACGCGCCGCGAAATCGCCGGCGCTCACCAGACGCGTCGTCGCCAGTTCATCAGCAGGCGTCAGCAGTGGCTTGGCGCCGATCTCGTTCAGGTAGAGCTGAGTGACGTCCTCAAGGAGTTCCAGTTCGGGGCTGACGGGTTCAAGTTCGGGGAGCAGTCCCGCGTCAGCCTCGACTGACGCCAGTTCGTCGTCTTCTGGATCGTCAGCCGCCCAGGCGGTCATCGCTTCGGCAGGAAGGCCACGGGATCGGTCGGCTTGCCCTGCTTGCGAATCTCGAAATGGAGCTTGACGTTCTCGCTGTCGGTGTTGCCCATTTCCGCAACCTTCTGGCCACGCGTGACTTGCTGGCCTTCGGCGACCAGGATCTTGCGGTTGTGCGCATAGGCCGAAAGGAAAGTTGCGTTGTGCTTGACGATCAGGAGTTGACCAAAGCCACGAATCCCGGTCCCGACATAGACGACCTTGCCATCGGCGGCAGCCACGACGGCATCGCCGGCCTTGCCTCCGAAATCGATACCCTTGTTGCCCGAATCGCTGAAGGACGAGATGACCTTGCCCGACGACGGCCACTGCCATGCCACTTCGTCAGGACCCGTAGCAGCCGGTTCCGGCTTGGGTTCGGGTTTGGGTTC
>DAOMFF010000210.1:0-1208 GCA_035429665.1 Azonexus sp. | reverse complement strand
TTTTGCCTCCGGCTGTACCTCGGGTTTCGGCTCCGGTTTCGGGTCGACCGCAACAACCGGCGGTTTCGCGACTGTCTCCCCGGGACGGTTGAGCCGGGCGTACGCCTCATTGGAATAGGGCTCCTTGCCGCCGCGTGGCTCGCGTTTCAGGCCATCTGCGGATACTGGCGATGGGGTACCGGCGGCTATTGGCGCTGGCGTACCGGCGGTGACCTTGCCCGGCGCATCCAGCGGCCTGGATTCGACAACCGGCGTCGTCACCACCGGCTGCGCCACCACGGCCTCACCCGCGGTCGCCGGCGTAACGCCCGGCGGCGCCACGCGCAGGACCTGCCCTTCCTTGATCACGTCGGGATTGGTGATGTTGTTCCACGCCACAACATCCTTGTAATCCTGACCATGCTCGAGGGCAATCCGGTAAAGCGTGTCGCCCTTCCTGACCGTGTAATACCCGGGACCCCCGACCGGCGGGGCAGCCGGTCTTGCCACGGACGAGGTGGAGCGGTCGACGGCCGGGGCCGGCGGTTGTGACTTGCAACCGGCCATCACGAGGGCGATGGCCAAAGGGGCGAGGACTCTAATCATTGCGTTCCTGCGAGAAGTGGGACAAAGCGAACGGGATCAAGCCGGGTTTCGACAAAACCATCCCTGCTCCGTTCGATGAATGAAAGATACTGTTCGGTCGTACCGACAGGCAAGACCATTCGTCCGCCGGCTGCCAGTTGCTCGAGCAGGGCCGGCGGCACCTGGCGGCCTGCGGCGGCGACGATGATGCTGTCAAACGGGGCTGCTTCGGGCATCCCGAGCTGGCCATCAGCGTGCTTGAGGCGGACACTGAACTGCTTCAGATGACGCATGTTGGTCTTGGCCTTTTCCAGAAGAGGCCCCAGGCGTTCGATCGCGTATACCTCGGTCGTCAGTTGCGCCAGGACCGCCGCCTGATAACCGCAGCCGGCGCCGACTTCGAGCGTCTTGCCCAGCGCCGTCCGCCCGTCGAGCAGCAGTTCGATCATCCGCGCGACCACGAAGGGCTGTGAAATCGTCTGCCCCATACCCAGGGGCAGCGCAGTGTCTTCATAGGCGCGCGACGCCAGTGCCTCCTCGACAAAGACATGGCGCGGAACCGCCGCCATCGCCCGCAGCACGGCGGCGTTGCGAATACCCATCTCGCGCAGGCGCTCGATCATGCGCGCGCGCGTCCGCTGCGA
>DAOMFF010000209.1:0-3384 GCA_035429665.1 Azonexus sp. | reverse complement strand
CGAGGCTGGCGCAGACGGTCGGGATCTTGGCATCCTCTTCCGGCGGCAGGTCGTAAAGGTTCTTGTCGGCCGGATCGCCCGGGTGGATCTTGTTCTGGACACCGTCCAGACCGGCCATCATCAACGCGGCGAAGCACAGGTAGGGGTTGGCGATCGGATCCGGGAAGCGGGTCTCGATCCGACGGCCCTTGGACGAGGCAACGTGCGGAATGCGGATCGAGGCCGAACGGTTCTTGGCGGAGTACGCCAGCTTGACCGGGGCTTCATAGTGCGGAACCAGACGCTTGTACGAGTTGGTACCGGGATTGGTGATGGCGTTCAGCGCCTTGGCATGCCTGATGATGCCGCCGATGTAGAAGAGGGCGAACTCGGACAGACCGGCGTAGCCGTCACCGGCGAACAGGTTCTTGCCATCCTTCCAGATCGACTGGTGAACGTGCATGCCGGAACCGTTGTCGCCAACGATGGGCTTCGGCATGAAGGTGGCGGTCTTGCCGTACTGGTGGGCAACGTTGTGCACGACGTACTTGAGGACCTGGGTCCAGTCGGCGCGCTTGACCAGCGTGTTGAAAAGGGTGCCGATTTCGCACTGGCCGGCAGTGGCGACTTCGTGGTGATGAACCTCGACCGGCACGCCGAGGGTTTCCAGCGCCAGAACCATCGCCGAGCGGATGTCATGCAGGCTGTCGACCGGGGGAACCGGGAAGTAACCGCCCTTGACGGTCGGACGGTGGCCGGAGCCGCCGCCGCCTTCGGTCTTCTCGCCGGAAGTCCACGCCGCCTCGGAAGAGTAGATCTTCAGGTTGCAACCCGACATGTCGACGCTCCATTCGACGGAGTCGAAGATGAAGAATTCGGGTTCCGGACCGAAGTAGGCGGCGTCGCCAATGCCGGAGGACTTCAGGTAGGCTTCGGCACGCTTGGCGATCGAGCGCGGGTCGCGGTCATAGCCGCGGCCGTCGGCGGGATCGACGACGTCACAGGTGAGCACGACGGTGGTTTCGTCGAAGAACGGATCGATATAGGCGGTTGCGGGATCAGGCATCAGTTGCATGTCGGAAGCCTGGATGCCCTTCCAGCCGGCGATGGACGAGCCGTCGAAAGCATGGCCGTTCTCGAACTTGTCTTCGCTGAAGGCGGAAACCGGCACGGTGACGTGCTGTTCCTTGCCACGGGTATCGGTGAAACGAAAATCGACGAACTTGGCGTCGTTTTCCTTGACCATCTTCATCACGTCTTGCGGGGTTGCCATAACCGTCAATCTCCTAACTAATAAAGAAGCCGGCGAAGCCGGCGACAATCAAAAAAATCCAACGGAACACCTTTAGCAGAAATTGTGCCAACGCCTGTCTGCAAAGCACATCATTTTGCCACAAGGAGATACGCCAATCACCGAAAGATTTGGCGCACCATGTCCGTGCAGACAGACGATAGATTGCACCTCTATGGTGCGATCCTGAAGTTAAGCGAGATGCTGCGGATCACCGGATGCCCCTTGATCCGCTCACTGAGGTTCGCTTCGGCGGACCGGAGGGCCCGGACGTCGGCAAAGAAATCATGGGCCATGAATACCTCGACCTCGACTCCGCCGCCGAGGTAATGGAGCACAACCCGCTCGGGTCTCGGCAGGTCGACCAGCAAACCGGTCAGATCGTCAAGCACGACCTGACGCGATGGCGACCGGACTGCCGCAACATCGGGGTCGTGGTCGTCTTCCGGATCGATATGAACGAGCACGTCGAGCACGTCCGGATACTCGCGCAACACCCGGGCGCGCGCCGACTCGGCAATGCGATGCCCCTCGGAAACGCTGATCCGCGCCGCCACCTGGACATGCGCATCGACCAGCGCCTGATGCGCCATGCGCCGTGTCCGTAATTCATGCAAGCCGCATACTCCGGGTGTCGCCAGCAAGGTCCTGCTGATCGCCTCGACGCGCGACGCGTCGAGACCGGTATCGATCAGTTCCTTGAGCGCCCCCCAGGCCAGACCTGCCCCCATCCGCAGGATCATGAAACCCATCAGTGCCGCCGCCAGCAGATCGAGGAAGCCCCAGCCGAGCAGCGCGCCACCGATGCCGACCACGACGACCAGAGCCGAAGCGGCATCGGCACGCGTATGCAGGGCGTTGCCGATCAGCAGTTGCGAGCGCAGGCGCTCCGCAACCCGGATCAGGTACCGGTACAAGCCTTCCTTCGCCACCACCGTCGCCACCGCCACCCAGAAGGCCAGCCATTCGACGGCAGGCAACAGTTCGACATGCTGCAGACGCATCCCGGATTCCCACAGGATGCCGCCACCGATCAGGGTCAAGGAGGCGCCGAGGATCAGCGTCGCCGCCGTTTCGACCCGCGCATGACCGTAGGGGTGCGCCGCATCGGCCGGGTGGGCGCTCTGACGGGTGGCATAAATGACCAGAAAATCCGAGAGCAGATCGGAGAAGGAATGCAGGCCGTGGGCGACCAGTGACTGCGAATTGGCCAGCCAGCCGACGATGAGCTGAGCGATCGTCATCAGCAGGTTGACCGCGACGCTGACCCAGGTGGCGCGTTGCGCCTCGGCGGTGCGATCGAGTTGTCCCGCAGGTGGCCGCGCTTGATGGAGATGATCGAGACCCATTCTCTGTGCCCTATACTATCGGACTCGGATTCTAACAGTCGCGGATTATGGGAAAGTTAACGGAGATCCTCAGCCTCGCTCAACAGCGCGCCCAAGCCATGGGCCTGCCATATGAAGGCGCGCTGACGCCGCGGGAAGCCTTCGACCTGTTGCGTCTGGCGCCCGGCGCCAGGCTGGTCGACGTCCGCACCCGCGCCGAGTGGGACTGGGTGGGCCGCGTTCCCGGCGCTGTCGAAATCGAATGGAACTTTTACCCGGGCGGTGGGCGCAACCCCAATTTCATGGCCGAACTGAAGCGCCAGGTGGATCACGAAGCACTGGTACTTTTCCTCTGCCGCAGCGGCGCCCGCTCGGATGCCGCGGCACGTCTGGCGACCGAAGCCGGGTATGGCGACTGCTTCAACATCCTCGAAGGATTCGAGGGCGACAAGGATGCCAGCGGCCAGCGCAACACTTGTGGTGGCTGGCGCCATGCCGGACTGCCCTGGTATCAGGGGTAACCCCTTACCCGGAGAACCATTTCGGAGACCCGCATGCAATCGACCGCGATCGCCTTCAAGCCCTTCAACAGCCTGTCTGACAGCGACTGCCAGGAGCGCATCCGCGCCGCCCGCGCCAAACTCGGCAAGAAGGCCGTCATCCTCTGCCATCATTACCAGCGCGCCGACATCTACCAGCACGCCGACCTGACCGGCGATTCGCTGAAGCTGTCCAAGCTGGCCGCGCAGACCGATTCCGAATACGTCGTCTTCTGCGGCGTGCATT
>DAOMFF010000208.1:0-3386 GCA_035429665.1 Azonexus sp. | reverse complement strand
CGTCGAAGGCATTCGGGCCGAAACCGGAACGCTTGATCGACTTCAGGAACTGCTTGGGAATGATCGCATCGGTATCGACGTTATTACGATCGAGAGGTGCGACCAGACCTTCCAGACGAACGAATTTTTCCATTTACTTGGCTGCCTTCTCGATGGCTTCGCCACCCTTCTTGATGTCCTTGCCGACACCCTCCATCGTGTTGCACGCGGCAACGGCCAGCACGCAAGCGATCAGGGCAAACATTTTTTTCACGGCTTCCTCTCCTTACAGCACGTCACGCACGTCGGCAAAGCGCCCGGCGATTGCCGCCGCCGCCGCCATCGCCGGACTGACCAGATGGGTGCGACCACCCGGCCCCTGCCGCCCTTCGAAATTGCGGTTGGAGGTCGAGGCGCAACGCTCGCCCGGTTCCAGACGATCGGCATTCATCGCCAGGCACATCGAGCAACCCGGTTCGCGCCATTCGAAACCGGCGGCGATGAAAACCTTGTCCAGCCCTTCGGCCTCGGCCTGCCGCTTGACCAGGCCGGAGCCCGGCACGGCCAGCGCCAGCTTGACGTTGGCGGCGACGCGGCGCCCCTTGAGGACGGAAGCGGCATCGCGCAAATCCTCGATGCGCGAGTTGGTGCAGGAACCAATGAAGACCTTGTCGATAGCGATCTGTTTGATCGGCGTGTTCGGATTCAGGCCCATGTATTGCAGCGCCCGCTCCATCCCCTCGCGCTTGACCGGGTCGGCCTGTTTCGCCGGGTCGGGCACAGCGGCGTCGATGGCGACGACCATTTCCGGCGACGTGCCCCAGGTCACCTGCGGGCGGATATCCTCGGCCTTCAGCGTGACGACGCGGTCGAACTGCGCGCCCGGGTCGGAATGCAGCGTGCGCCAGTAGGCGACGGCCTTGTCCCAGATTTCGCCCTTCGGCGAGAATGGACGGCCCTTCAAATAATTGATCGTGGTGTCGTCGACCGCAACGAAGCCCATGCGCGCACCGCCTTCGATGGCCATGTTGCACAGGGTCATGCGCCCTTCCATCGACAGGCCGCGAATGGCGCTGCCGCCGAACTCGATGGCGTAGCCGTTGCCGCCGGCGGTGCCGATGGTGCCGATGATGGCCAGCGCGACATCCTTGGCGGTGACGCCCTTGCCCAGCTTGCCATCGACGGCGATCAGCATGGTCTTCGACTTCTTCTGCAGCAGGCACTGGGTGGCCAGCACGTGCTCAACTTCCGAGGTACCGATACCGTGCGCCAGGCAGGCGAAGGCGCCGTGCGTCGAGGTATGCGAGTCGCCGCAGACGACGGTCATTCCCGGCAGCGTGGCGCCGTTTTCCGGGCCGACGACATGGACGATGCCCTGCTTCGGATCCTTGAACGGGAAATAGGCCAGCGCGCCGACTTCGCGGATGTTGGCGTCGAGCGTCTCGACCTGCTGCCGGGAAACAGGATCCTTGATGCCCTCGTCCCAGTGGTCGGTCGGCGTGTTGTGGTCCGCCGTGGCAACGATCGAAGAAACCCGCCACGCCTTGCGCCCGGCCAGCTTGAGGCCTTCGAAAGCCTGCGGGCTGGTCACCTCGTGCACAAGATGGCGGTCGATGTAGAGGAGCGCCGTGCCGTCCGCCTCCTCATGAACGACATGGTTCTCCCAGAGCTTGTCGTAAAGTGTCTTCACCATGAAACGCTTCAATTGGACCATAAGGCGTTGAATTATGGCACAGGATCTGAGGTTTTTGGCTCGCCGGGGGCGTCGACCGCAGCATCCTCGCGCACCCAGCGCCAGACCAGCGCGAAACCGCCAACGGCGAAGACCGACGCCAGCGTGTAGGTCCAGCCGGCGCCGATGCCATCCCAAGTCCAGCCGCTGATCAGCCCGCCGAGCAGGCCACCGGCGCCGAACGAGATGCTCGAATAGAGCGCCTGTCCCCGCCCCTGCGCGCGACCAGGAAACCACAGATTGATCGCGGCGATTGACGATGCATGGTAGGCGCCGAAGGTCAGGCCGTGCATCAACTGCGCCATCACCATGACCGCCAGCGACTCGACGGCCCAGCCGATCAGCAGGAAGCGCAGCACGGCGGCGGCGAAGCTGGCCAGCAACAGAACGCGCAGCGAATAGCGCCGGGTCAAGCGGGCCATCAGCATGAAGACGGCGATCTCGGCCAGCACGCCGAGCGACCACAAGGCGCCGACCTCGGCCTTGCTGTAACCGTGATCAGCCAGATGGATGGAATAGAAGACATAGAGCGCACCATGCGCCGCCGACATCGCAAAACAGGCGGCGAGCAGCGCCCGCACCTTTGGCTGGCGAAGGATGTCGCCGACTGCCGGACTGTCGTGGGAATGCGGCACGGCAGGCGCATCCGGTAAGACCACCGCCAGCAACAGGATGCCAACCAGGATTGCCCAGCACACCCAGAGCACGCCATTGAGCGGTAGCGCATCGAGCACGGCGCCAGTACCCAGCACGGCAACGATGAAGCCGACCGACCCCCACAGCCTGATGCGGCTGTAGCGTCCGCGCTCCTCGCGCAGGTGGTCGAAGGTCAGTGTCTCGACCAAGGGCAGCGCAGCGCTCCAGAAAAAGGCGAGAACCGCCATCGCGACCAGCATTCCGCCCAGCCGGTCGAGCCAGAAGAAAGCTGTGAATCCGGCCAGCCCTGCCAGTGCCGCGAGACGAATGATCGCCATGCGCCGCCCGAAGCGATCGGCCAGCCAGCCCCAGAGATTGGGGCCGAACAGGCGCATGAGCTGCATCTGTGACATCAGCAGGCCGATGTCCCAGGCGGAAAAACTCAGGGATTGAAGATAGAGCCCGAAATAGGGCGAAAAGGCGCCGATGAAGGCAAAGTAGAAGAAATAATAGCCCGAGAGGCGCCAATAAGGCAGAGCGTGCATCCGACAATCTTACCGGATGCACCGGCGGGCAGAGGCGCTATCAGGCGCTGACCGACTTCTGGCCGGCACGGAAGGCCAGCAGCAGGTGGTACAACTCGTCCTTGAGCCTAACGCGCTGCTTCTTCATATCTTCGAGCGTGAAATCCGCGACCGGCATGTCATGCTCCTCAAGGTCCTCGACCTTGCCGGTGAGGCGATGGTAGCTATGATAAAGCTTGGCGAAATGCGCATTGCCTATCTTCAATGCATCGATCGCATCGTTCATTTCAGGAAATTCGTGGTGAAGGTCGTGGTGTTCGACTTGCATGTTGGTCTCCCTTTGCGGCTTTTCCGCCTTGAGCAGCGGCAAATTTTCGGATTTTACGCGATTTTTCCCGGAATGCGCGGCGTGCCGACCACGACATCGGCACACTGCGCCCGATGGCGCAGGGCGTGGTCGATCAACACCAGCGCCAGCATGGCTTCGGCAATCGGCGTCGCCCGAATGCCGACGC
>DAOMFF010000207.1:0-3387 GCA_035429665.1 Azonexus sp. | reverse complement strand
CCGGAATGCGGCTGGAAGGCGCGTCACCTGATTGCCCGCGACAGCGACGGCAAGGCACTCGGCATTCTGCCGCTCTATGTCCGCGCGAACTCGCATGGCGATTTCATCCACGACTGGTCCTGGGCTGCCGCCTATCGACAACTCGGGAAGCCCTATTTTCCGAAACTGCTGAGCGGCCTGCCGCATACGCCGGCAACCGGTCCCCGGCTTCTCGCGCCCCCCGGAGAAGATGCCGAGCGCATCCAGCACGCACTCGTCGCGGCCGCCCTGGAACAGGTGGCCGGGCACCGGCTCTCGTCGTGGCACGTCGCCTTCCCGGCCGACCATGAGGTCGAATTGCTGCGCTCGCACGGGCTGCTGGTCAGTCACAATGTCCAGTTCCACTGGCGAAACCACGGCTACGCCGACTTCACGGATTTCCTCGGGACCTTCAACGCCGAGCGGCGACGCAAGGTCAGGGCGGAGAGACGACGGGTGGCGGAAAGCGGCCTGACAATCGAAGTCCGCCACGGCGACACCATGGACCCGGCCGAATGGCCCGCCCTGCATCACCTTTATGCCGCAACCTTCGCCAAGTACGGCAATTACGCGGCCTTCACCCCGGCCAGTTTCGCCGATCTCGCCAGCGCCCTGGGCCGCCGGATGGTCGTCTTCATCGCCCGCGAACGCGGCGATCCGGTGGCGATCTCGATCTGCTTCCGCAGCGACGACACCCTGTACGGTCGCTACTGGGGCACCGCCGCGAATTATCACAGCCTCCACTTCGAGCTGTGCTTCTATCAGGGTATCGACTACTGCCTGCGCGAGCGACTCTCCACCTTCGAGCCAGGCGCCGGCGGCGAGCACAAGGTGGCGCGAGGTTTCGAACCGACCGTGGTGCGCTGCTGTCACTGGATCGCAGACGCCCGCATGCGCCATCTGCTCGACCAGCACCTCGACCGGCAACGCCCGGCCATCCTGGCCTATGCCGAAGAAGCCGCGACGCACCTTCCCTTCCGGAAGGTCAGCGGGCCGTAATCACCGCGGGGCGTGCGGGGTCATTCGCAGATTCGCCAGATCGAATCCCTGGCGCGCGGCAATATCACGGGCTTTCTCGACGGATGCGGCGTCGAGTTGCGGCGTCCGCGACAGCAGCCACAAGTACTTCCGGTTCGGATTCCCGACCAGCGCCCAGCGATACTCGTCATCGAGGCCGATGATCCAGTAGTCGGAAGAAAACGGCCAGAAGAACGATACCTTCAGACGCCCGTTGCCGGTTTCCGGAACGACGGTCGCCCTGCCCTCGGCCTCGATGAAGCCATCCTCGGTCCGGCAGCGATTGCGCACGGAAATCGTCCTGGCGTCCTTCCCGGCATATTCCGCCGTGGTATCGCCGACGCACTTGCGCTGGAAGAACATCGGGAAACTGGCAATTTCGTACCACAGGCCAACATAGCGGCCGAGGTCGACCTGCGGCACCGACTGCACATCTTCCGCGGCGCGGGCCGTCACCGGCAGTCCGAGCGCGACCAGGAGTGGCAGCGCCACCAGAAAGTGGCGCGACCTAGTCGAGGGTTGCGACATATTCGGCCACGGCATGCGTTTCCAGTTCAGTGAGTCGGGATGCGACGGTGTGCATCACGGCATTGTCATTGGTCCGCTCGCGCTTGTTGAACTGCCGGAGCTGATCCTCGACATAGCGCGGATGCTGGCCGGCCAGGCGCGGTAGCTGTGCGGTGCCATGCCCCTGCGGGCCGTGGCAGGAGGCGCAGGCCGGCAGGCCGGAATAACGGTTGCCGTGCGCGAAGATGTATTTGCCGACCGCCACCAGCTCGCCATCCTGCGGGCGCCGCCCGCCGGCCTTGCGCGTCTCGAAGTAGGCGCCGAGCGCCGCCATCTCCTCGGGCGTCAGGCTCTCCGCCTGTGGCTTCATCGTCTCGCTGCTGCGCTTGCCGCTCTTGAAATCGGCGAGCTGGCGGGCGATGTACTCGGCGTGCTGTCCGGCCAGGCGCGGATAGATGGCGCTCGCCGACTCGCCACCCTTGCCGTGGCACAACGAACAGCGCTCGGCAACGATCTGCTCCGCCCGCTTCTGGTCGGCCCCGGCGTCCGCCACCGCGACCGGCGCCAGCACGGCAAGCAGTGCCGGCATTGCCGCCCGCAACACATTGTTCAGATTCATGCCCTCTCCTGAATTACCTTGGATGATCGAAGCGCCGGCTGCATCGCAGCCTGCTACCGTCCTACAAGCTGCGCAGATATTCAGCCACCGCCCGGACCTCGTCGGTCGTCAGGCGTTTGGCAACATCCTGCATCTGGGCGTTGTCGTTGGTGCGCTTGCGTTCCTCGAACAGCGTCAACTGCGTCTCGATGTACAGCGTGTGCTGGCCGGCGATGCGCGGCAGCGTTGCCGAACCGGCGCCGTTGTCGCCATGACATTCGCGGCAGGGTTTCAGCCCCCTGGCCGGATCGCCCTGGGAGAACAGCTTCTCGCCCAGCGCGCGCATCTCGGCGTAGGCCGAATTGCCGCGCGAGGGCTGCTGGCGGCTGAAAAAGAACGCCACCGACTGCATGTCGTTCTCGTCCATGTCGGCCACGACCTTGCGCATGTCGGAACTTTCGCGTTCGCCACGCTTGAAATTGCGCAACTGCTTGAGCATGTATTCGCTGTTCTGCCCGGCAAGCTTCGGATACAGCGGGCTCGAGCTGTCGCCGGTGGCGCCGTGGCAGAGGAAGCAACGCCCCATGACCAGTTCCTCACCGCGCTGCATCTGCGCCGCCTCGTCGGCACCCCAGGCCGCTCCCTGCAGGCAAAGCAAGGCGGCGAGCACCCGGCTCCTCATGACTTGCCGGTACTCCCGAAGCCGCCCTCGCCGCGCGCGCTGGTGTCGAAATCCTCGACCACGTTGAAGCCGACCTGCAGCACCGGCACCACGACCAGTTGGGCGATGCGTTCCAGCGGGTCGAGCGTGAAGCTCGCCTGGCCGCGATTCCACACCGAGACCATCAGCTCGCCCTGGTAGTCGCTGTCGATCAGCCCGACCAGGTTGCCGAGCACGATGCCGTGCTTGTGGCCGAGGCCGGAGCGCGGCAGGATCATCGCCGCCAGCCCCGGATCGGCAAGGTGGATGGCCATGCCGGTGCGCACCAGCGTCGTCTGGCCGGGCACGATTTCCAGCGGCGCATCGAGGCAGGCGCGCAGGTCCAGCCCGGCCGAACCGGGCGTTGCATAGTGGGGCGGAGTGTCGTGCAGGCGCGGGTCGAGAATCTTGACGTCGATACGGTGCATCAGCCGTTTCCTGTCAGATCGGCAATGTGTTCGACAAGCTGGCGCGCCAGCACGGATTTCGGCGCCGGCGTCAGCGGGTGCGTCCCCTTGTCGTCGAACAGGACGAGGCGGTTGTCGTC
>DAOMFF010000206.1:0-3401 GCA_035429665.1 Azonexus sp. | reverse complement strand
ATTCTCGGCGCTGGAAAACGTCGCCATGCCGCTGCTGATCCGCCGTCAGGAACGCCGTTCGGCGCTCAAGGCCGCGGGCGAGATGCTCACCGCCGTTGGCCTCGGCCATCGCCTCGAACACCGCCCCGGCGAATTGTCGGGCGGCGAGCGCCAGCGCGCGGCCATCGCCCGGGCGCTGGTCAGCTCGCCCTCGTGCATCCTCGCCGACGAACCGACCGGCAACCTCGACCGCCAGACAGCGGGCGTCGTCTTCGACCTGCTGCTCGCCCAGGTGCGCTCGCAGCGCGCCAGTTTGGTGATGGTGACACACGACCTGCAACTGGCTGGCCGCGCCGACCGCGTGCTGCACCTCAAGGATGGCGTGTTGGTGGGCGGGTAGGGTGGTGCGCAAAGCCGCCCGGCAAAAACGAGGGTAGTTTCCGGTCGACCGCGGCAGGAAGGCGTTTCCGCCACCCATTGCCGTAGCCTCGATTACTTGGCGCAGACGCCAGAGAACCCGCGCCCCGTCCCCTGGAACGACGGGTCAGGCGCCTGTCCGTTCAAGCAGCGGAAGGAGGCGTTTGGTCAGTTCCTCGTATTCCGCGCCGCCACGCTCGCGGACGGCATCCACCTCGGCGACCAATCTGGCCGCCGCGGATTCATGTTCGTCCTTCTTGATCGAAGCGATGTCTGCCTGCAGCTTGCGGAGATCCTTCAGGGACTGCGAGGGCGGCAACGCCTTTGCCGATTCCTTTTCAGCCTGTTCTGCAACTTCCAGCAGGACTTTCGTGATCAGCCCGAGTTGCGTCCCGTACGAGGCGACCGAGAAAACTCGCTCCTCGATCCGGGCGTTGCCCGACTCCGGGTTGATCAGATCGGAGAACCAGGTCGTATTCGGTTTGTAGTCCTGCCAGACACTCCCACTCAACGGAAAGTGAATCTGCGGCGCCCAGAACCATAGCCATGGGTACATAGCCACTCCTTTGTCATGATGATCGAACTTTGAAATGCCATTGTAGGGAAATTTCAGGTGGCCGGTGCCTGAATTCACCGGCCCTGGCCGCATGTCGCGCAGGCCCGGTGGATTGCCGGGTCACGCCGAGTCGCGCGACAATGAACCGCAGATAGTGGCTGATGCGCATGGTCAGCCCAAGCGGCAGCGGCACTGTCGAAAATACCATTCCGCTGGGTACGCCGGTCGGGATTCCCGAAGTGAATACCTCTCCCCCAAGTAAGGAAACCGCCCGACCGGTTTTGCCCGGGAACGAGATGCGGCGGATGATGTGTGCCTGGGGGTTGTGGCCAGCCGGTGGTTCTCGCTTATCAGCCCGCCGCCGGCAGCGCCGTCAATTGCCGTCTTGATCGTATCGATGCTGGTCCGCGTGCCGAAATTGAAGGCGATGTCGATCCGGTCGGCGTCCGGCAGCTTTTCCTTGAGCCTGGCGGCAAGGCAATCGGTTGGCACGATGTCGAAGCACGCGCTAGGGCAGAGCATCACGCTCGCAGCCCGGGCGCACCGGTCCTGGGCATGACAGCGCGGGAAGACCGGGACTTCGCCGGTGATGTCCAGGTAATGCACGTTCCGGCCGATGCAAGCCTCGACGAACGCCGGGGTGGTTGCGGAGAAAGGACAGGCGCAGTTCGACACGTGCCTTGCCGCGAATCCGCGTGCAGCGATGGACTGGAATCCATGATCCGCCGCGTGCGCACGGAATTGAAGTTCACCTTCGCCTGAGCCGTTCGACCCTGACGCCCGAGGCCTCGTCAAGGAAACCGCGGACCTCGACGTAGTCCCCCGGCCTCGGCGACTTGTCGATACGGGTGTGCGCATCGACGGCCAGATTCAGGCCATCCAGCCGCCACCCCGGCTGCAGCGTGCCGTGCAGGCGCACGGCCGCGCCGGCGGGGCTGGGGGCGACCTTGCCGGCTGCGTCGTGCGCACCCTGGGCGACCCAGGCTTCGATCAGACGGATCTCGTCGTCGGAAAGATACGGCGGGCCGTCAAAGGGCATTCTGGGGAAGGCCTGACCGCGAATACGCCGGACCAGTTCGCTCGCCTCGGGGCGTCCCGGAACCACGCGCACGCGATCCGCCGTTGCGAGCGTCGATTCATACGACGTGAGCCGATAGCCTTCCGGCGCCGCGCCCATCAAGCCCTTCTCGGCATGGCACTTGGCGCAACGCGTGGCAAGGATTGGCGCGACGTGGAGATACGTCACCGCCTGGCCCGCGGCGGGTCGCCCGGCAGCGGGCTCGACCGGGGGCTTGGTCGCGGCAGCGGCGCCTTTGGACAACCCGGAGGCCACCCAGCTTTCGAAGAGGGCGATCTCGCCATCCGACAGGAACGGCGGCCCGGTCATCGGCATGCGCGGCTGGCTGACACCCTTCAGCCGGCGAACCAGCTCGCTCCCCGAAGGATCACCCGCTTTCACCACCGGACCCCGCTCGCTTCCCTTCACCACGCCGTCGAAGCTGTCCAGGCGCAGGCCGAGAGAAGCCGCAGCACCGGAATGGCACATCACGCAGCGTTGGGCGAGGATAGGCGCGATGTCCGCATAAGTGCTGCCGCCGCCGACCTGAGACCAAGCCTCCTGCGCCGATGTGACCAACAGCAGCATGACCAAGCCGGATATTGCGCGCGGCGTCATTCCCGCACGCACGCCGTGTTCACGCGGGCCGGAGTCAGGTCCGAGGCGGGAATCCGACAGAGCCTTTGCAGAATTCATCGCGGCGGACGGCGAAACATGGCGTACAGCATCTGTTGCGTATCAAAACGCCACAAACGCAAACCCATGCCATTGATCTGCGGCTGTTCGGCGGTAACCGGCCGGCGCAGCGCATGCACGCAGGGGGAAGCGGTGCCGTTACCCGAGTACTGATCCAGCGCGCCGCGCGAATCCTCGCGGCCGTTCTCCAGCATCCAGGAATACGTCACCATGCCGGCTGGCACGCGGACCGGCAGCGCAACGCCATCGGGCAGCCATTCGGGCGTGAAAGCAAGCGCTGCCGCAACGGGCGGTGTCATTGTCCAGTCCGAGTAGGCGCGCTGGTCGTTGGCGTCACGCCAATGAACTCGCCAGTTCGCCGGTGCCACGGCGCCGTGCCAGAACACATGCACGTCCTCGCCGTTCCTGCATAGATAGTTGGAACTCGCGCCGTCCACCTCGACATAATGGCCACGCACATCGAGTTCGATGCGCTCGATGCGCACGCCGGCGGGGGCCTGCCAGCGTTCTGTCCAGACCTCGCCGATCTCCGGCAGTGTGAAGCGCTGTTGCTCGACCACCTGATGCACCGGCGGCCTTTTCACGCCGGGCGAAAAGTTTGAACCTGGCGCAGCGCCGGTTCCATCCATGGCGCGCGCCAGGTCGAACACCCATGGGTGCACCTGATTGGCGAGCAGCACCGGCACCAGCACCATG
>DAOMFF010000205.1:0-3409 GCA_035429665.1 Azonexus sp. | reverse complement strand
GAACCTTCCTGGCCGATCGCCTCCACAGGTGGAAGCAGGAAGGCGCGAACAAAACGGTTCGCGTGACCGGGCTGGGTCGAAGCGCGCCGCGCGGTAACTGCCTCCGGCATTCCCGGCAGAATCGCCAAACCGGCCAGGATCCCACCTCCGTGCTCCTGCATGAGCCAGGTCGCCTGCCCGAGGAGAAAGCGCTCGCCGTCATGCGGACAGACGGCCAGCAACTGGCTGTGGGCGATCCGCTCACCGGCATTGCTGCGTCCCAGGCGGAAACCGTTGGCAGAATGATTGATGACTGTCCACTCATCGGTCGAATAATTGATGCGCGGCTTGATGTTCAACGCCTGTCCCGGCGCGACGCGGTCACGGAAAGTGAAAACCTCGTCGAATTGACCTCGTCCATAGATGCTGCCCGAATCCGGCTGGGTGAATTCCTTGCCGCCCACGAAGTAGTGTATGGCTTCGAAACCGACAGCAACCTTCGCCGTGCCATCCGAAGCGAAGCGGCGAAAGCGGCGTGGCGATGCCGTCTGGGTCCACGGCCGTGAGAGATTCTCGAGCAGCCTTCTGACATGTCCCGATGTTTCCTCGCCGAGGCCGAGCTGCGAGGGCGTGAGGCGCTGTTGGAGCTGCGACAACATGTGGCTGATCTGAAGGCCGAGACGGGCGGTATCGAGCCAGCGGGCATCGCTTCCGATGCTGTCGGCAGAGCCAGCCGGATGAAGCGCTTGGTCCTTCGTGAACTCGACCAGATAGGGCGGGACCTCGTACTCATCATCAAGAGGATGCAGCGCAACCAGCGGTGCCCACATGCCGGCCCAGCGGCGGACGAGACTGAGGTCGCGGACACTCCTGCCGTAAGGATTGGCGATCTCGATCAGCAGCAGGGTGACGTAGGCTGCCGCACAGTGCGTCGCCTGCAGATCGTTTTCCAGCGAATCATTGACCGGGGTGCAGCCGACGCCCCTCAGCTCGGCGGCTTCATAGTAGCCGTGAAGCTCATGCCAGATCCCGGCGGGCAATTCACGCCGCGCGCGGAAGTGCTCGATGATGATCAGACCGGTGTAATAGAGACAACGATGCTGGATGGTTGCAACAAGATTCGCGTGGTGGGGATTGTCGGGCTCCGGCTCCTGCATGCGCGCGCACAGCCTATAGGCCGTGGTCATGCGGCGCCACGCTGAAATTACCCGCTGGAAGCTCTCTTCCTGCTCGTCGCTCAGAACCAGCGCCTTGTTGTGGTAGCGCTGGGCGATCTCTTCCTCGATGAAGCAGAGCGGAACCCTGGTCTGCTCAAGGAGGGACAACAGAACGCCGGCATCGGGCGGGTTCTCGATCAGCGCATCGAGAAATGCAATGACTTGCTGCTCGGCGAGAGTCGGGTTGGCCAGCGACAACTGGGAAATATAATGCGACCCCGCCTGCAGGTCGGGGATATTCAGGGAGGGCGATGGCATGTTCATGATGGTCAGCCTTGATGTTCGTCAGGATGAAGTTGTTTGCGCAGCGCCCCGCGCATCGTGTCGATGCTGACGACAGGGCGTCGCGGACGGGTATCGCGTTGGGGATTTCCCCAGATCGGCCCGGGGAAATGGCGATCGTCATGCCAGCGCGGAATGACGTGCCAGTGCAGATGCGGCGTCATGTTGCCGAGACTGGCGAGATTCATCTTGTCGGGAGCGAAAAGCGAGCGCACGACCTTCTCGACGGCGAAAACCACGTTCATCAAGGAAGTGCGCTCGCCAGGATCGAGATCGCTCATCTCGCGAATGTGGGCGGTCCACACGACCCGGCAAAACCCGGGGTAATCGGGATCATCGACGAGCACGACGCGGCAGGCCGGAGACTCCCAGAGGACCGTCCCACCCGCCGCGGCGCATAACTCGCAGATATTGCCGTCCATTCCCGCATCCTGAATTCCGCAATGTT
Organism: Azonexus sp.; assembly: GCA_035429665.1. Lineage (GTDB taxonomy): Bacteria > Pseudomonadota > Gammaproteobacteria > Burkholderiales > Rhodocyclaceae > Azonexus. The sequence goes on along the minus strand of DAOMFF010000205.1, from coordinate 1,483 downwards.
GCAAGGATTGCACCTGCATAAGAATACTGCAAGTGCTTCCGCGACCGCCCCATACGATCGCGCGGTCGACCGGTGAAATCGGTGCGGAATCAGAGCAACACGCGCTCGATGCCGCCGTTGTTGGCGCGGTCGACGTACTGGGCCGCCCAGTTTTCACCCAGCAGATGCTTCGCCACCTCGACGACGATGTAATCGGCCCGGGTCTCGGCATCGTCATCGAAGCGCGAGAGGCCCTGCAGGCAGGCCGGGCACGAAGTGAGGATCTTGACCTCGCCGGCAAAGCCGTCGGCGCGCAGTTTGGTGGCGCCCTTCTCGATTTCCTCCTGCTTGCGGAACTTGACCTGGGTCGCGACGTCCGGGCGCGAATAGGCGAAGGAGCCGGCATCGCCGCAGCAGCGGTCGGTCAGCGGCACGTTCTGGCCCATCAGGGAACTGGTCACCTGGAGCGGTGCGTAGGCCTTCATCGGCGTGTGGCAGGGGTCGTGGTACAGGTAGCGCGTGCCGGCGATGCCTTCGAGCTTGACGCCCTTTTCCATCAGGTATTCGTGGATGTCGAGCAGGCGGCAGCCGGGGAAGATCTTCTCGAACTGGTATTTCTGCAACTGGTCCATGCAGGTGCCGCAGGAAACGATCACCGTCCTGATGTCGAGGTAATTGAGCGTGTTGGCGACGCGGTGGAAGAGAACGCGGTTGTCGGTGGTGATCTTCTGGCCCTTGTCCTCCTCCCCTGCCGAGGTCTGCGGATAGCCGCAGCACAGGTAGCCCGGCGGCAGCACGGTGGTCGCGCCGACCTCGTAGAGCATCGCCTGGGTGGCCAGGCCGACCTGCGAGAACAGGCGCTCCGAGCCGCAACCGGGGAAATAGAAGACGGCGTCCGACTCCTCGGTCGTCTTCCGCGGATTGCGGATGACCGGAATGACCTTGTCGTCCTCGATGTCGAGCAGCGCGCGCGCGGTGCGTTTCGGCAGGTTGCCGGGCATCGGGCGGTTGAGGAAGTGGATGACCTGCGTCTTGACCGTCGGCGCGCCGAGTGTCGCTGGCGGATGGGCGCGGGTGCTGCCAACCAGACCGACGGCCTTGGCCGCCCTGTGCGCCAGGCGCTGCGCCTTGAAGCCGAAGTCCATCATGACGGCGCGCATCAGCTTGATCGTCGCCGGATCCTTGACCGTCAGGAAGGCCATCGCCGTCGCGGTGCCGGGGCTGAAACGCTTCTTGCCCTGCTTCCTGAGAAAATTGCGCATGGCGACCGACACATCGCCGAAATCGATGTCGACCGGACACGGCTTGACGCAGCGGTGACAGACCGTGCAGTGCTCGGCGACATCGTTGAATTCGTCGAAGTGCTTCAGCGAAATGCCGCGCCGCGTCTGTTCTTCGTAGAGGAAGGCCTCGACCAGCAGCGAGGTGCCGAGAATCTTGTTGCGCGGACTGTAGAGCAGGTTGGCGCGCGGCACGTGGGTCGAGCAGACCGGCTTGCATTTGC
>DAOMFF010000204.1:0-3424 GCA_035429665.1 Azonexus sp. | reverse complement strand
ACGGCTTCAAGTCGCGCGAGGAAATGGACGCGCTGTACAACTGGCACGTCAGGCGCTTCTACGACAGCAAGGCCTATCACCGGCGTTTCGTGAAGCGGCTGTGGGCGCATCGCTGGAGCCTGTGGCATGTCCTCAAGCACCTGCCGGAAACGATCGCCGCCGCCCGCTATTTCAGCGCCAACAAGGAACAACTGGAAAGGGCCAAACGGGAATTCAGGCTGCATCCACGCCAGCCGGTCGGCCTGAAACCCTTCCTCAGCCCGGAATTGCAGGTGGACAATATCGTCGCCATGTCGCCGGTTCGACTCTCGCGGCGGGAAGTGATGAAATCGATCGTGCCGCTGGTTGAGGAAGGCAACGCCTGTTGTCCGCCCCCGGCAGTGCCGGCAACGGTATAATTTTGGCCTTAGGGTGCGATTCAAATTGATGCGCAAAGACATTTTTAGCCATTTTTCCCGTTGACCGCGGCACTGCCGCCGGCATCGGTGGTTGGCGGCAAGGAATCCGGTGCCAGGCCGGGCGACGGCAACTGACTCTTCGCCGCCGTAAGAGAAACTGACAGGCTCGAACTGATGGAAAAGCACGCACAGGGCAGTGATCGTCACGAATGCGACGTTCTGGTAATCGGCGGCGGCCCCGCCGGGTCGACGGTCGCGCCGATGCTGGCGGAAAAGGGTTACCGGGTCGTCCTGCTCGAGAAGGCGCGCCACCCGCGCTTTCACATCGGTGAGTCGCTGCTGCCGGCCAACCTGCCGCTGTTCGAGCGCATGGGCATCGCCGACGAGGTGAAGGCGATCGGCATGGAAAAGTGGGCGGCCGAATTCGTCTCGCCGCACCACGACATGCCGCAGTCCTTTCATTTCGCCGACGCCTGGGACAAGTCGATGCCCTACGCCTACCAGGTCAAGCGCGCCGAGTTCGACAACATCCTGATCCGCAACGCCGCAAGAAAGGGCGTCGAGGTTCACCAATCCTGCAAGGCCAGGACGGTCGACTTTCTGCCGAACGACGGTGGCGCCGTGGTTCGCGCGCAGCACGAAGACGGTCGCGAGCAGGAATGGCAGGCGCGCTTCGTCGTCGATGCCTCGGGCCGCGACACCTTTCTGGCCAACCGCTTCCAGATCAAGCAGCGCAACCCGAAACACAACAGTTCGGCGATCTATGGCCACTTTGCCGGCGCCCGACGCCACCAGGGGCAGGCCGAAGGCAACATCACCATCTTCTGGTTCGAGCATGGCTGGTTCTGGTTCATCCCGATGCAGGACGACGTCACCAGCATCGGCATGGTGACCTGGCCGTATTTCATGAAGACACGGGGAAAGCGCAGCGTCGAGCAGTTTCTGCGGGACGGCATCGCCATGTGTCCGGCCCTGGCCGAACGTCTGAAGACGGCAACACTGGTCAATCAAGTCGAAGCAACCGGCAATTTCTCGTACGTTTCGCAGCGCAACCACGGCCCCAACTACCTGCTGCTCGGCGATGCCTATGCCTTCATCGACCCGGTCTTCTCGTCCGGCGTGCTGCTGGCGATGAACAGCGGCGTCATCGGCGCCGAGGCGATCGACACCTGCCTGAGCAAGCCCGCCCAGGCCACAGCCGCACTGAGGCGTTTCGACCAATTGATGAAGCGCGGGCCGAAGGAATTCTCGTGGTTCATCTACCGGGTGACCAACCCGATCATGCGCGATTTCTTCATGCATCCGAAGAACATCTTCCGGGTCAAGGAAGCCCTGCTTTCCGTGCTGGCCGGCGACATCTTCGGCAGGACGCCGATCTGGCGGTCGATCCGGATATTCAAGCTGCTTTATTACACCGCCAACGTCTTCCAGCCGAAGCGCGCATTCCTCGGCTGGAAGCGGCGGCGCTTCAACATCCGCCGGGTCGACGATCCGGCGCTGAATTCCGCTTCGTGAATCTCGGCTTTGTTCCCTGCCTGACCGACGCCGATCTGCCTTCAACCTTTGCCGGCCGGGCGGACTGCATCCTCGGCGGCGTCCGCATCGGCGCGCCAAGCGGGTGTCCTGGCCCGGAGTGGCCGCAGCAGTTCATTCCGGCCCCGCTGATCGGCACGGCGACGGACAGTCTGCAGGAAATCTGGCGCTGTGCCACGCCCTGTTCCTCGGGCAGGTTCGCGGACATCGCCTGGCGCCGCGCCGGGCCGGTGCTCTACGGCGTGCTCGAACTGGCGGAGAGCGACTTTCCCGGATCGCCGGCTTGTTCGCCGCTCCAGGCAGCGAGCCAGGAAGCCTATCGCCGCATCTTCCGCTTGCTCGAAGCCCAGGAGTTGCCGCATCTGTGGCGGGTGTGGAATTACCTGGCCGACATCAACCGTGAAACGCATGGGCTGGAGCGCTATCGCCAGTTCAACATCGGCCGCCAGGATGCCTTCCTCGAATTCAGCCGGGGCGCGACCGGGAACGTGCCCGCCGCCTGCGCCATCGGCCTGGCGGGCGGGCCGTTGCGCATCGCCTTCATGGCCGGCAGCGAGGCGGCTGTGGCGCTCGAGAATCCTCGCCAGATCAGCGCCTACGACTATCCGGCCGAATACGGGCCACGCAGCCCGACATTCTCGCGGGCCACTTTGCTTCGCCTGGCACGGCAGGAGATTCTGTTCGTCTCGGGAACGGCCAGCATTCTCGGCCACCGGACGATGCATGGCGGAAATGTCGCGGCCCAGGCGCGGGAATCGTTGACCAACGTTGCCGCCGTGGTTGCCGAGGCGAACCGTCGCGTCCGATCGCTTCCTTACCGGATCGACGAACTGGCTTTCCGGGTCTACCTGCGCCACGCAACCGACTTCGCTACCGTGCGTGCAGTGCTGAACGCGATGCTCGGCGCTGCCGCACCATTCGCCTGCATCGTTGGCGACATCTGCCGTTCCGACCTGCTGGTCGAAATCGAGGCGACGGCCTTGCACAATCTGGAGAGTAAATGATGATGCGTTCCCTTGCGCGTTGCACCAGCCTGATGCTCGCTCTTGCCCTGCCCGCCATTCACGCCCGCGCGGCCGGGGAAAAGCCGTTGTGGGAAATCGGCGCCGGGGTTTCGGCCCTCACCCTTCCCGCCTATCGTGGCTCGGACCAGACCAACAACTTCATCCTGCCGATCCCCTTTTTCACCTACCACGGCGACTTCTTCAAGGCGGACCGCCATGGCATCCGCGGCAGCTTCTTCGATACCGACCGTGTCGATCTGACGGTGAGCCTGGCGCTCTCGCCGCCCATGGGGAGCAATGACATCCCGATACGGACAGGAATGCCCGATCTCAAGGCAACCTTCGAGGTCGGCCCACAGGTCGACCTGACCCTCTGGCGTTCGGAGAACCGAGCCCGCTTTCTCAAGCTGCTGATGCCCCTGCGCGCCGCGCTGACCGTCGAAGGTTCACCAGAGGGTGTCGGCTGGGTATTCAGTCCAACCCTGAACG
>DAOMFF010000203.1:0-3428 GCA_035429665.1 Azonexus sp. | reverse complement strand
CAGCCGAGACCGCGTATCGCGCCGCATTCCTCGCCCTGCTTGCCGGGCAGGCCACGGCCTTCGTCTGGCTGGTTGCGTCCCGCAAGAAGAACTGAGTCCCTGGCTCAGAACTCCAGCGGGTCAACCTCGAGGTGCCAGCGCAGCTTCGCCGGGGCCTTAATCGCTTCGATGCCTTCCCGCCAGCGCGGCAGGAAGGCTTGGAGGGCCGGACGCGATTGAGATTCAACAAGCAACTGCCCGCGCTCCAGATTGGCCAGCCGCGACAGTTTCATCGGAACCGGATCGTAAAGAACAACGCCGCAGTGATCACGCACGACCGGCAAGGCGCAGGCGGTGGTCAGGAAGGCGATGGCAGTAGCCATCTCCGGCGCCTCGGCGCGCAACATGGCCTGAAAGGCGTAGGGCGGGAATCCCGCCTGCTCGCGCTCGCGCAGGAGCGCAGCGGCAAAGCCCGGATAATTGTGGGCCACCAGAGCGGTATAGAGCGGATGATCGGGATACTGGGTCTGGATCAGTACCTCACCCATGAGTTCGGCACGCCCTGCCCGCCCCGCCACCTGCATCAATTGGGCAAACAGACGTTCGGGCGCCCGCCAGTCGGCGGCGAACAGGGCGGCGTCGGACCCGAGCACGCCGACCACGGTCAGCTTCGGAAAGTCGTGGCCCTTGGCCAGCATTTGCGTGCCGACCAGAATGTCGGCATCCCCGCCGTGGATGCGGTCGAGCATCGTCTCCCACTGCTTGCGGCTCTTGACCGAATCGCGGTCCACGCGCAGGATGCGGGCGTCCGGGAAATACTCCTGCAACCACACTTCAAGCCGCTGCGTGCCACGGCCGAAGGGATGGATGTCCTGATTGCCGCAGGTCGGGCAGGCTTTCGGCACGCGTGCTTCGAATCCGCAGTGATGACAGCGCAGGCGCCGGTCCGCCAGGTGCAGGACGAGATTGGCAGCGCAACGCTGGCAGCGCGACACCCAGCCGCACGCCGCACAAGCCAGAACCGGCGCATAGCCGCGGCGATTGAGGAATACCAGGCTTTGCTCGCCGCGCTCAAGCCGTGCGCCGATCGCGGCGATCAGGGGTTCACTGACGCCATCGCGCAGGACCATCTTTCGGGTGTCGAGCAGGTGGACCGCTGGCAGCTCTGCTTCCGGATTGGCTCGCTCGTTCAGTGTCAACAGGATGTAGCGCCGACTTTGGGCATTGGCCCAGGATTCCAGCGACGGCGTTGCCGACCCAAGCAGGACCGGAATGCTCAACTGGTGCGCGCGAAAGACCGCAACGTCGCGCGCCGAATAGCGCATGCCATCCTGCTGTTTGAACGAAGCGTCATGCTCCTCGTCGACCACGATCAGGCCAAGCCGCGGCATCGGCGTGAAGATCGCCAGTCGCGTACCGAGAACGATGTCCGCCTCACCGGCAAATGCCGCCCGCCAGTTGCGCTCGCGAGCGGCTTCCGCCAGTTCGCTGTGCAGCGAAACGACAACCCTTTCCGGGAACCGCGCCCGGACCCGTCCCTCGAGCTGCGGCGTCAGGTTGATTTCGGGCACCAGCAGCAGGACCTGCTCGCCGTTTGCCAGCGTCCGCTCGATCAGGCGTAGATACACTTCAGTCTTGCCGCTGCCGGTCACGCCATATAGCAGATGCGCGGAAAATCCGGCCTGCAGGTCGATGGCACCGAGGATTGCGGACTGCTCCGCAGTCAGTTCCGGGGCGGGCGCGGCCGGTGCCGGCCGCTTCGCTGTCCGCCCGTCGCGCCGGGCGGGCGGGGCGATCCGCTTGAGCCCGGCGGGAAGCGCCTGCATCAGTACCTCGCCGAAAGCCGCCTGATAGTAAGCGCTGGCGAACTCGCAGAGCGCCAGAAAATCGCCGGGGAGCGGCGGCAGATCGCGCAGAATATCGCCCGCTACCTTCAACTGCGCCAGCGGCCAGGCGCTGGCATCGACGACCTCCACGATGACGCCGACCCGTTCCCCCTTCGCGAAAGGCACGCGAACCAGGCACCCGATATCGGCAGGCGATGCCGATTCAACCAAATAGTCGAACAGTCGATGCAGCGGCAGGTCAAGTGCGACACGTAGGACTGGCATGGCCGACTTCCCGGAGTGATCGATGAACCCGTTGGTAATCCGGGACTGGTGTCTGGCCCGGCAAACCTGTGGATAACTCTGTGGGTTGCTTTCGGATGATCGCGCTAAGTGGCGAAATCTTAAGGACTTTTGTGCCTTGCTGAAAAAACGGGCAATTTAACTAATTGCATGAATTCAATAAGTTACGAAAATTCGCTGATGTCAAGAGAATTCCGCAAAGGTCGGCGTGAAATTGCGTACTCTGTGCATAAGTAAATCATTGCAGTCTCGGCCAGCGACGCTAGGCGCGCAATGACCGGCTATGGGAATGCACGGCTTCCACCAGGGCGGTGACGCTCTCCGGCGGTGTGTATTGAGAAATTCCATGGCCGAGATTGAAGACGTGACCGGTATTGGCGTGTCCGAAGGCGTCGAGGACCTTCCTCGCCTCGGTAGAAATGACTTCCGGAGCGGCGAACAGGACGTTCGGATCAAGGTTGCCCTGCAGGGTGACCTTGTCACCGACACGGCGGCGTGCCTCGCCGATGTCGATGGTCCAGTCGAGGCCGACGGCATCACAGCCAATGGCGGCGATTCTTTCCAGCCACAAACCACCATTCTTGGTAAATACGATGCTCGGGACGCGCTGACCGTCCTTTTCCCTCTTCAGCCCGGCAACGATGCGCTCCATGTAGTGCAGCGAGAACTCAGGATAGGCAGCGGCCGAAAGCGAGCCACCCCAGGTGTCGAAGATCATCACCGCCTGGGCACCGCTGTCGATCTGGGCATTAAGGTAGGACGTTACCGAATCGGCGGTCACCGACAGGATGCGATGCAGGAGGTCCGGGCGCTTGTAGAGCATGCCCTTGATATGCCGGAAATCGCTCGAACCCTGCCCCTCGACCATGTAGCAGGCGAGCGTGTACGGGCTACCGGAGAAACCGATCAGCGGCACCGAGTCGTCCAGCGCGCGACGGATCTCGGAAACGGCGTCCATGACGTAGCGCAGATGGTCGTAGGGATCGGGAGCGGTCAGGTCATTGATCTCCCATTCGTCGCGCAGCGGGCGCTCGAACCGGGGGCCCTCGCCGTCCTCGAAATAGAGGCCAAGCCCCATCGCGTCGGGCACGGTCAGGATGTCGGAAAACAGGATGGCAGCGTCGAGATCGTAGCGGGCCAGTGGTTGCAGCGTGACTTCACAGGCCAACGATGGCGTCTTGCACAGGTTCAGGAAGTTGCCGGCGCGCTTGCGCGTTTCGCAGTATTCCGGCAGATAACGACCGGCCTGGCGCATCAGCCACAGCGGCGTGTATTCGGTCGGCTCCTTGAGCAGGGCGCGCAGGAAAGTGTCGTTCTTGG
>DAOMFF010000202.1:0-3434 GCA_035429665.1 Azonexus sp. | reverse complement strand
TCCAAGGCCAAGCAGGCGACGAGCCGCCTCAAGCTGATCGACAAGCTGAAGCCGGAAGACGTCAAGCCCTCGTCGCGCCAGTATCCGTGGATACGCTTCGACTACGACGACAAGGACAAGCTGCATCGCCAGGCGGTAGAGGTCGAAAAAGTTTCCTTCGCCTACGAGGGAGCGCCACGCAAGATCTTCAACAATCTCGGCTTCACGATCAACGCCGGCGAAAAGATCGCGATCATCGGTGAGAACGGGGTTGGCAAGACAACGCTGCTGCGTCTACTGATGGGCGAGTTGCAACCGCAGTTCGGGACGATCAAATGGGCGGAGAAGGCCAAGCCCGGTTACTACTCGCAGGATCACTCGGCGCTGTTCAAGTCTGAAACGAGTCTGACGGAGTGGATTTCCGGCTACGTTCGCGCCGGTGGCTACGAGGGCGGCGATGTCGAAACGCTGATTCGCGGTACGCTGGGGCGTCTGCTATTCTCGGGCGACGAAGTCAGGAAGCCGGTCAACGTGATTTCCGGCGGCGAGCAGGGGCGCATGCTGTTCGGCAAGCTGATGCTGCTCCATTCGAACGTGCTGATCATGGACGAGCCGACCAACCACCTCGATATGGAATCGATCGAATCGCTGAATACCGGGCTCGAGAAATTTCCCGGCACGCTGGTCTTCGTCTCGCACGACCGGGAGTTCGTGTCCTCGCTGGCGACCCGCGTCTTCGAGGTCAAGGGTGACGGCTTGATCATCGACTATCTCGGCGGCTACGAAGACTATCTGGCCAGTCTTGGCGTCAACTGACTACTGCGGCAAGCCGGCGGCGGCGAGGGTGCGGATCAGCCGCACGCAATCGACGTCGGACTGATGGTAGGCGGACTTGACGTATTCAATGTAGGCGCGATCTTCGGAATCCGGCTTGCTGGCCAGTGTCGTCAGATAGGCAAAGCGCAGGAAGAGGAAAGCCGGTTCAGGCTCCTCGATCGTGATGGTCAGGCTGCCGCCGGGATGGGCGGACGACGGCTGGATTTCGAAACGAACCCAGTGTGCTTCAGCCAGCGTGACGCGGTCCTGAATCACCGTCGGGCCGAAATCGAGCTGGCGCAGCAGCGCGTCGGCATGGCGTTCGATGATGACGCATGATTCCAGCCCGGGCAGGAAGGGAACCGGGTCTACGACACGGTGCAGCAGCCCCCGCCAGACCTGTTGTCGGCTGAGGGGCGGGATCAGGGGATTTTGGGGATCGTTGATCTGGATCAGGTGTTCGAATTTCATGTGTCAATGTTAACATCGGTGCCATGCAACTAGAACGAATCCTCCAGAAGCATGGATTCGGCACCCGTAAGGAATGCCGCGCGCTCTGCTGGGACGGGCGAGTCGCGGTCAATGGACAGCCCTGCGACCATCCCTTCGCCGACATCGATTGCGGCGGGCTGGTGCTTACGGTAGACAGCGTCGAATGGCCCTACGCCGAGTTTGCCACCCTGATGCTGCACAAGCCCGCCGGCTACGAGTGCTCGCGCAAGCCGCGACACCATCCCTCGGTCCTTGAACTGCTGCCGGCCCCGCTGCGCGAGCGCGGCGTGCAGCCGGTCGGCCGCCTCGACGAGGACACCACCGGCCTGTTGCTGCTCACCGACGACGGTCAGCTCAACCACCAGCTCTCGTCGGGCAAGCGCAAAGTGCCCAAGGTCTACCTGGCGACGACGAAGCACCCGCTTGATGCGGAGCAAATCAGCCGGCTGCTCTCCGGCGTGGTTCTCAACGACGAGTCAGCGCCAGTCGCCGCCGCTGCTGCCGAGATTGCCGGCGAACGCCTGCTGCGTCTGACCGTGACCGAGGGCAAGTACCACCAGGTCAAGCGCATGGTCGCCGCCGCCGGCAACCGCGTCGAGGCGCTGCACCGCGAGGCAGTGGGCGGGCTTTCGCTGCCCGCCGGCCTGAAGCCCGGCGAATGGCGATGGCTGGCTGCGGTCGACCTGGAAAAGCTGAGGGATTTCGCATGACACTGACCGAAATGCGCTACATCGTTGCGCTCGCCCGCGAGCGTCACTTCGGCAGGGCAGCGGAGGCCTGCCATGTCAGCCAGCCGACCTTGTCGGTGGCGCTGAAGAAAGTCGAGGGGCAACTCGGCGCCGCGTTGTTTGAGCGGACTGTTTCCGATGTCCGGATCACTGCGCTTGGCGAGCGCATCGTTGCCCAGGCACGGCGCGTGCTGGAAGAGGCGGTGCGCCTGGAGGAGATCGCCGAGGCCACCGGCGACCCGATGAGCGGCCAGTTGCGCGTTGGCATCATCTACACCATCGCCCCTTATCTGCTGCCTCAATTGATCCCGGCGCTGCACCGCCATGCGCCGAAGATGCCGCTGTTCCTCAAGGAGGATTTCACCGGCAACCTGATTCCCGCGCTCAAGGCCGGTGAACTAGACGTCATCGTGATCGCGCTGCCCTTCGCCGAGCCGGGGCTGGTGGCGCAGCTGGTCTACGAGGAACCGTTCCGCGTCGTCGTGCCGGCAACGCATCCCTGGGTCGGCCGGCCCGACATCGCTGCCGACGAACTCGATGGCCAGAACCTGCTGCTGCTCGGGCAGGGTAACTGCTTCCGCGACCAGGTGCTCGAATCCTGCCCGCGCCTGAACGGCGAGGACGCCCTCGACCACGCGATTGAGGGCAGCTCGCTGGAAACCATCCGCTACATGGTGGCGAGCGGTGCCGGCGTCGCGGTGATGCCGAGCAGCGCCGCCGACCCGCTGGCCGACAAGGAGCCGCTGGTGCGCGTCCTCCCCTTCGCTGGCGACCCGCCCCGGCGCACCGTCGGCCTCGTTTGGCGTGTCACTTTTCCGCGCCCGCAGGCCATCGACGCCATGCGCGCCGCAGTGCTTTCGTGCCAGCTGCCGGGGGCGACGCCGGTGAGGTAGTTTCACGTGGAACGATCGGGTTGGAACACCCGCTAGTTGCCACGACACAAGAATACGGTAACACTTGGGGAAACTTTTCAATTGTGATTGATTTTGCTTGCCCTCGGTTCTATGATTTCTGCATCATCTAACGGACCCCGCCATGAAACCGCAACTCGCTGTAGTCCTCTTTGTTTCAGGTTGCTCGTCAGTGACGATGGTGGACGGATCGGAAGGCCCGATTTCGGACAAGGTTTGCGACGTGCGGGTGTATCAGACACAGGCCCAAGCCTTGAAACAAGGCCCTATCGAAGAGTTGTGCATCATTACTGGGGATAGTTCCTTCAGCTTTGTTCATAACGCAAACGTGGCCACTGTGTGTAAGGCGTGAGTAGACTTTTCCACGGTGGCGGCGGCCGAAGGTCCATTCAGACCGAAGGCGGACGGCGCGGTGGGAAAGTCGGTGGTCATTTTATCCGCGGGCCGCTTCAAAGCGTTCGGCGTAGAGGATGGCAAATTGGTTCATGGCCTCCTTCCAGTCCTTGGC
>DAOMFF010000201.1:0-3444 GCA_035429665.1 Azonexus sp. | reverse complement strand
ACGGCGGAAAAGGTCGAACAGATCGACTACAAGGATGTGGATGTCCTGAAGGAATACATCCAGGAAAACGCCAAGATCATGCCGGCCCGGCTGACAGGCACCAAGGCAGGCTATCAGCGCCAGTTGGGCACCGCGATCAAGCGTGCCCGCTTCCTGGCACTGCTGCCCTACACCGATAACCATCAATAATTCCCGGGGAGACGAAACATGCAAATCATTCTGCTCGAGAAGGTAATCAACCTCGGCAACTTGGGGGACATCGTCAAGGTCAGAGACGGCTATGCCCGCAACTTCCTGATCCCGAAGCATATGGCGAAGCGTGCCACGCCGGCTGCCCTGGCCGAATTCGAGGCCCGGCGCGCCGAACTGGAAAGGATTGCCGCCGAAAAGCGCGATGCGGCTCAAGGCATCGCCGACAAGATGGCCGGTCTCTCGGTTTCCGTTGCCCGCAAGGCCGGCATGGACGGTCGCCTGTTCGGGTCGGTCGGCAATGCCGATATCGCCGAAGTCCTCAAGACTGCCGGCTTCGACGTAGACAAATCGGCCATCCGCATGCCGGATGGCCCGCTGAAGACGATTGGCGAATTCCCGCTCGACGTTGTGATACAAGCCGATGTGACAGCCAACATCACCGTGGCGGTGGTCTCCGGCTAACCCGGATTGTCCATTGCGACCGAAGGCCTCGCAGTTGCGGGGCCTTTTTAATTTAAACTTGGCCACATGAATCAGCGCCTACAGAAGAACGCCGTCAGCGATTCCGCGCTTGCCCAGTTGCGGGTGCCTCCGCACTCGATTGAGGCCGAGCAGTCGGTCCTTGGGGGCTTGCTGCTCGACAACCAGGCCTGGGACCGGATGGGCGATCTGGTTACCGACGGCGATTTCTATCGCGACGAGCATCGGCGTATTTTCCGGCAGATTCGCAACCTGCTCGAAAGATCGAGGCCGGCCGACGTCGTCACGGTTGCCGAGGCTCTTGATGCCGCAGGCGAAGGCGATCAGACCGGCGGGCTGGCCTATCTTGGCGAACTTGCCGCGAACACGCCGTCGGCTGCCAATATCAGGCGTTACGCCGAGATTGTTCGCGAACGGGCTGTCCTGCGCCAACTGGTCGCCACGGCCGACGAGATTGCTGCCGACGCGCTGAACCCGCTCGGGCGGGATGCCGAGACCCTGCTCGATGAGGCGGAATCCAAGATCTTCGCCATTGCTGAAGCCGGTGCGGGCCACAGCGACGGTTTCGTCCACATCAATCCCTTGCTGACCCAGGTCGTCGAGCGCATCCAGGAACTGCACGACCGCGACAATCCGTCGGACATCACCGGCATTCCCACCGGCTATGTCGATCTTGACCGGATGACATCAGGTTTTCAGGCCGGCGATCTGATCATCGTCGCGGGAAGGCCGTCGATGGGAAAAACAGCGTTCGCACTGAACATTGCCGAGAGTGTCGCGGTCGACACCGGGCTGCCGGTAGGCATCTTCTCGATGGAAATGGGCGGCACGCAACTGGCGATGCGAATGCTGGCGTCGATCGGCCGCCTCGATTCGCATCGGGTGCGCAGCGGACGCCTGACCGATGACGAGTGGTCGCGCCTCTCTTTTGCGCTGGGCAAGCTGCATGAAGCGCCCATCTATATCGACGAAACCGGCGGCCTGACCCCCGCCAACCTGCGTGCCCGGGCACGCCGGCTGGCACGCCAGTATGGAGGCAAACTCGGCCTGCTGGTCATCGACTACATCCAGTTGATGAGTAGCAATCGCCAGGGCGAGAATCGGGCTACCGAAGTTTCGGACATTTCGCGGGCGATCAAGTCGCTGGCCAAGGAATTGCAGGTGCCTATCGTTGCCTTGTCACAACTCTCGCGCAAGGTCGAGGAGCGCAACGACAAGCGTCCGATGATGTCTGACCTGCGTGAGTCAGGCGCCATCGAGCAGGATGCCGATGTGATCCTGATGATGTATCGCGAGGAATACTACAAGCCCGATACGCCGGACAAGGGCATTGCCGAAGTGATCATCGGCAAGCAGCGTAACGGGCCCACCGGCACGGTCAGGCTGACCTTCCTCGGCGAATACACGCGCTTCGAGAGTCTGGCCGGCGGCGGGTCCGGGCGCCCAGGTCATTGACCCGCAATATGGTAAGGCTAGAGTTCGACGCGGCGGCGCGCGCTGATGGTGTATTCAAAGCCGCCGGGGTCGGTCCCGTCGCGCAGCGCTCCCCGCGATTCAAGTTGCGGGAGGAGCAGGAATGGGATTCTGGCCTGGCGACCTGGCAATTCGACATCGGTTCCGACATTGAAGGCGACCCAGTTCATTTCCCAGACGCCGAACAGTATCTTGCGCAGGGACAACAACTTGCTGTCGCGATCCGATAAACCTTCCATCGCCATGGCCCGTCGGACATCGCTGGGGTCGACTGGAATCCAGCCAAAGCCGGGGATGTAGAACTCCGCCCGGACGTGCTGTGCCCGGGTCGCATCTTCACCGTTGAGTCCCAGGCTGCGGAAAAGCCGCGAGGGCCCAACACGCAAGCCGTAAACGCAGCGTGCCGGAATGCCGATGGCGCGGCAAAGTGCCACGAACAGGCCGTTGATGTCGGCTGAACGTCCGCCGTACTGTCCGCGGATGAGTTGTTGGTTGACGTTGCCGCCACCGCAACCAGGCAACGCGACGTCGTAGATCGTATTGTCAACGACCCAGTCATAGATTGCCTTGGCCTGCGCCACCGGATCCTTGATCCGGCCGACGACCCGCTCGCCCAGTTGATGGGCCAGGCCGTCGTTGGGAATCAGTTGGGACGACTGAAGATTCCGCCGGAGAATGTCTTCACGCTCGGGCGCGACGGTGCGCCTGGCTACATCGAAATGGCGGTCCGCCGTCGTGACCAGCGTCCTGATCTGGAATCGCGCATCGTTGCCGTCAGCCCATTCGGAATGAAACACTTCAAGGTCACCGTCGGGCAGCCGGCGCATGGTGGAAAGCTTCGGATTGCCATCCCAGCTGTGGCCGAGGGTCCGCTGGAAAAGCGTGTCCTGATTGAGCGGCAGGGGCAGCCACAGGCGGGTCTGCCCGGATGCCCCCTTGACGGTGACGCTGGTCGAAACCTCATAGGTCTGCCAGTTTACGGGTGGTTCGGGTGCCTTGACCGGCGGCAGGCGACTGGCGGACGTGCCCTGGGGCGGCTTTTCGGTAATCGGATCTTCGGCGGTATGTGCGACCGGACTCTGTGGCCGCGCCGACGCGGGGGCGGGCTTTGCACTGCTGCGGCTGCCCGTTGACCTTCTTGAGGCAGGTTTCGACGCCGGCTTGGCGTCAGACTTCTTCTTTGCTGCCATCGCTTCGCCCGACAACAGCGAAAGGACAACGGCAGTAGCAAGAAAATCACGGCGTTTCAAAGGTTCCTCCGGCGGACACAGCCCGTGGCTGAAACGAAAAGGCCGTGTC
>DAOMFF010000200.1:0-3456 GCA_035429665.1 Azonexus sp. | reverse complement strand
AGGGCGAGCGCATCAACGCCGTGCTGCCGGTCAAGGAATTCTCCGACGACCAGTACGTCTTCATGGCGACCCTGATGGGCACGGTCAAGAAGACGCCGCTTTCCGACTTTTCCAATCCGCGCAAGGCCGGCATCATCGCCGTGGCGCTCGATGACGACGACTACCTGATCGGTGTCGAGTTGACCTCGGGAGAGAGCGACATCGTGCTCGTCTCGGATGCCGGCAAGGCGGTCTGGTTCGACGAGGAGGACGTCCGGCCGATGGGTCGTGGTGCCCGCGGCGTACGCGGCATGCGCTTGCAGCCGGGGCAGTCGGTGATTTCGCTGCTCGTCGCCGAGAGCGATCAGCAGACCGTGCTGGTCGCCACCGAGAACGGCTTCGGCAAGCGCACCGTGCTTGCCGATTTCCGCCACTCCGGGCGCGGCACCCAGGGCGTGCGCGCCATTGCCGACAGCGGGCGCAACGGCATTGTCGTCGGCGCCAAGCTGGTGCGCGACGAAGACGAAATCATGTTCATCACCACCGGCGGCGTGCTGATCCGGACCCGCGTTGCCGAGATCCGTGGCATGGGCCGCGCGACTCAGGGGGTGACACTGATTTCGCTGGACGATGGCGAGAAGCTCGCCGGGCTGGAAAAGATCGTCGAAACCGTCGGCGACATCGAGAGCGAGGTCGAAGCAAGAGGCAACGTGGCCGGCGAAGCAACAGGCGAAGCGGCGGGCGAGACTGCCGGGGAGGAATGATGAGCCGGGTCTGGAATTTCAGCGCCGGGCCGGCCGCCCTTCCGGAAGAAGTCCTGCGCCAGGCGCAGGAAGAAATGCTCGACTGGCATGGCGCCGGCTGCAGCGTCATGGAAATGAGCCATCGCGGCAAGGAATTCACCGGCATCCTCGCGCAGGCCGAAGCCGACCTGCGCGAACTGATGGCCATTCCCGCCGGCTACAAGGTCCTCTTCCTGCAGGGCGGAGCAACCCTGCAGTTCGCGCAGATCCCGATGAACCTGCTGGCCGGGCGTTCGGCCGACTACATCGTCACCGGTTACTGGTCGCAAAAGGCATTCATCGAGGCGCAACGCATCGGCAGCGTCCGGTGCGCGGCGACGACCGAAAGCAGTGGTTTCAGCCGGCTGCCGGGCGCCGATGAAATCCGCCTCGACCCCTTTGCCGCCTACCTGCACCTGTGCACCAACGAGACCATTCACGGCGTCGAGATCAGTGCCGAGCGCATCGCCGACACCGGCGTGCCGCTGGTCGCCGACATGTCGTCGCACATCCTGTCGCGTCCGGTTCCCGTCGAGAAATTCGGCCTGATCTACGCCGGCGCGCAGAAGAACATTGGGCCTTCGGGCCTGACGCTGGTCATCATCCGTCAGGAACTGCTCGGCATGGCGCCGCTGACCATCCCGACCATCATGGACTACGCCGTAATGGCCGAGAACGGCTCGCTGCTGAACACGCCGCCGACCTACGGCATCTATATCGCCGGCCTGGTATTCCAGTGGCTAAAGCGCCAGGGCGGGCTGGAAGGCATTGCTGCGGTCAACGCCGAAAAGGGGCGCATTTTGTACGGGTGCATCGATGCTTCCGGCGGCTTCTACGCGAATCCGGTCGATCGTGACTGCCGCTCGCTGATGAACGTCCCGTTCACGCTGGCCGATCCCCAACTCGACGCCGCGTTCCTCGCCGAAGCCAAGGCGGCCGGACTGGTGTCGCTGAAGGGCCACAAGTCGGTCGGCGGCATGCGCGCTTCGATCTACAATGCCGTCTCGCTGCGAGGCGTGCAGGTGCTGGTGGAGTTCATGAACGACTTCGCCAAACGCAACGGGTAGAGGCCGATGAGTGACGAACTGCAGAAGGAACTGGCCGGTGTCCGTGCCGAAATCGACGGCATCGACGGCGAACTGCTGCGCCTCCTCAGCCAGCGCGCGCGTTGCGCGCAGAAGGTCGGCGAAATCAAGGCCGCGCACGGCGAAGCAGGGCACATTTACCGTCCCGAGCGCGAGGCGCAGGTGCTGCGCCGCCTGCAGGAAGCTAACCCCGGCCCCCTGCCGGGCGAAAACATCACCTTTTTCTTCCGCGAGATCATGTCGGCCTGCCTGGCGCTGGAAGAGCCGCTGGGCATCGCCTTTCTCGGCCCGCTTGGCACTTTCTCGGAATCGGCGGCGACCAAGCACTTCGGTCACGCGGCCCGCCTGCTGCCGCAAGTCTCGATCGACGATGTCTTCCGCGAGGTCGAGTCGGGGCACGCGCAATACGCGGTGGTCCCCGTCGAAAACTCGACCGAGGGTGCGGTCGGCCGGACGATGGACCTGCTGCTGGCGACACCGCTGCGAATCTGCGGCGAACTCGTGCTGCGCATCCACCAGCACCTGCTGTCCAACGAACCCGACCTCGGCCGAATCGCCAGGGTCTATTCACACGCCCAGTCGTTGGCGCAGTGCCACGAGTGGCTGAACCGGATGCTGCCCAACGCGCAGCGCATCCCGGTCGGCAGCAACGCACAGGCGGCGCAGAGCGCCGCAGTGGAGGCAGGCGCGGCGGCGATCGCCGGCGAAGCCGCGGCCGCCCGCTACAGCCTGCCGCGACTCGCGGAAAATATCGAGGACGAACCCAACAACACGACGCGCTTCCTCGTGCTCGGCAAGCATGACGCCGGTCCGTCCGGGCGTGACAAGACCTCGCTGATCATGTCGGCACCGAATCGCACCGGCGCCCTACATGAACTGCTGCTGCCTTTCGCCCATGCCGGCGTTTCGATGTCGCGCCTGGAATCGCGTCCGGCCCGGCATGCGCTGTGGGAATACGTCTTCTATGTGGATGTCGACGGCCATCGCGACGACCCGGCGGTGAGGAAGGCGCTGGACGAACTCGCCGCGCGCGCCGCCTATCTGAAAATCCTCGGGTCCTACCCGGTCGCGGTTTATTGAGGAATTGCCCACATGAGCCTCGTTGAACAAGCGCTGTCCTACGTTCGCGCCATTTCCCCCTACCAGCCGGGCAAGCCGATCAGCGAACTGGCGCGCGAGATGGGCATCCCGGTCGACAGGATCGTCAAGCTCGCTTCCAACGAGAATCCGCTGGGCATGAGCCCGAAGGCGAGAAGGGCGGTCGAGGCGGCGATCAGTGGCAGCGAGCGCTATCCCGACCAGTTCGAACTGATCAGGGTCGTCGCCGAGCGCTGCGGGGTGGCACAGGACCAGGTCGTCCTCGGCAATGGTTCCAACGACGTGCTTGACTTGATCGCCCGCGTTTTCCTGGCGCCAGGGCGCTCGGCGGTTTTCGCGCAACACGCTTTCGCGGTGTACCCGCTGGCGACGCTGTCGACCGGAGCCGAACTGATCGCGACGCCAGCCAGGAATTACGGTCACGACCTGAACGCCATGCGCGCCGCCATCCGGGCGGATACGCGCGTCGTCTGGATCGCCAACCCGAACAACCCGACCGGCAACTTCCTGCC